>CANNLO010000071.1 GCA_947505055.1 Methylococcaceae bacterium
CCCTTTCAACGCAACCAAGCCATTGGCTTCCGCAGCCGCTAAAAAAGGCTTATCCAGACTTTCGTCCGCCAAAATAAATGGCACATTCATGCGTGAACGGGACGCTATTTCTACAGGGTTAGAATAGAGTGTCGACCGATCTATCGCTTGATATAACAGAGCCGCTTTAGAAATATTGTGTTCTTCAATAGCCTCAACACCGCCCTGCCCCTGCAACCATTTAAGCACAAGACCAACCAGATACCAGCTATAGGTCGGTGGTGTGTTCAACATGGATTGGTGCTTGGCCTGCTCCGCATAATTAAATACCGGGGGCACTGTTTTAAGTGCATGTCCGATTAAGTCATCTCTGACGATGACAACAGTAACACCCGCTGGCCCCATGTTTTTTTGTGTTCCAGCATAAATCAGACCGTACTCACTGACATCAATCTTGCGGGACAGAATATTTGATGACATATCACAAACTAAAGGCAATCCTTGACTGTCAGGGCAAGACTGAAACTCTACGCCATGTATTGTCTCATTTGAGGTGTAATGCAAATAAGCCGCTTGTTTATCAATGTTCCAAGTGGCTGCATCTGGAATTGTAGTAAAGTTTGTAGATCCAGAACTGGCACTGACAACCACATCGCAATAAGCCTTAGCATCACTAATAGCTTTGTCAGACCACGCCCCGGTATTAAGGTAGCAAGCTTTGGAATTTCCGTTAAGAATATTTTGCGGCAGCAAAGAGAACTGTGCCGAGGCTCCACCTTGGAAAAATAGAACTTTATAATTTTCTGGAACAGTCAAAAGTGTTCGCAAATCAGCTTCGAGTTCTTCAGCAATAATCGAAAAATGTTTGCCACGATGGCTCATTTCCATGATCGACATGCCGCTATCACGCCATTCCAGCATTTCCTGTTGAGCTTGTTTCAATACTGTTTCAGGAAATGCAGAAGGACCCGCGCTGAAATTATAAATCCTGGACATTAGGATTCTTCACCTGTTTCAATATCCTCATCTGATGTTTCATCAGTTGCTTCATGAATTGTCTCATCCAATGCCTCAAAGTCTGTTTCAACATCGTCTGATAGTTCATCATCCGCATCATCAACGCCAGCCAGACCTTCGATACGATCAACCCCAATTACTTTTTCTTTCTTATCCAGCCTGATAATAGTTACGCCCTGGGTATTTCTGCCTACCACAGAAATACCCTCTACCGGTGTTCGAACCAAAGTTCCACCATCGGTAATCAGCATAATCTCATCATGATCGTTAACCAGCACTGCGCCAATGACTGCTCCATTTCGCGCCGATGTCTGTATTGCGATCAAGCCCTGACCACCACGTTTATGACAGGTAAACTCTTCCAGCTTGGTACGTTTGCCGTAACCATTTTCGGTAATGTTCAGGACCGTGCCTTCAGCAGCGATAATCAGGGAAATGATTTTTTGCCCTTCCTGTAAACGCATTCCACGGACCCCGGATGCGGTTCTGCCCATGGAACGAACATCGGACTCATTAAAACAGACTGCTTTACCGGTACTGCCAAACAACAGCACGTTTTGCTGACCATCCGTTACCGCAACACCAACCAGCGTATCGCCTTCTTTTAAATCAATCGCGATTTTACCGTTGGTCCGTTGACGCTCAAATTCTTTTAACGGCGTCTTTTTAACAGTACCCGCGGAGGTTGCCATAAAAATAAACTTGGTATCGGTAAACTCACGGATCGGCAGCATCGCATTAATTTTTTCGCCCTGCTCCAATGGTAGTAAATTAACGAAAGGCTTACCTCTGGCCGCGCGACTGGCTACCGGTAATTGATAAACTTTAAGCCAATAAACTTTGCCCAAGGACGAGAAACACAAAATAATGTCGTGGGTATTGGCAACGATCAGCTTGTCGACATAATCCAGTTCTTTAGTCGCTGTAGCTGACTTGCCACGACCGCCGCGACGCTGGGCTTTGTAATCAGTCAAAGGCTGTGACTTGACATATCCTTCATGCGACATGGTTACTACCATATCTTCTTCGGTAATCAGATCTTCATCGGATAAATCCGAATGATTTTGCATGATTTCAGTGCGTCGCTCGTCTGAATATTGTTCCTTAATAGCAACAAGTTCTTCTCTGATGATCTCCATCAGGCGAACATCGCTACCCAAAATAAACAGATACTCATCAATTTGTTCCAGCAGCTGTTTGTATTCATTGACTATCTTGTCCTGCTCCAGACCTGTCAAACGATGCAGGCGCAAATCAAGAATAGCTTGGGCCTGTGTTTCAGACAGACGATAAATACCGTCATGAATACCAAACTCCAACGCCAGATCTTCGGGTCGTGAACGATCAGCATCGGCACGTTCCAGCAATGTTGATACCAAACCTGCATCCCAACTACGTTCCAACAAACCGACTTTAGCTTCAGCAGGATTCATGGCCGCTTTAATCAACGCAATCATTTCGTCAATATTGGCTAAAGCAACGGCAAGTCCTTCTAAAATATGCGCCCTTTCTCTGGCCCTACGCAGATTATAAATAGTTCTACGGGTAACAATTTCACGCCTGTGATTAATAAAGGCACTGATAATCTCTCTGAGATTCATGCAATGAGGGCGCCCGTCCAGCAAGGCAACCATATTGATGCCGAACACCGTCTGAAATTGTGTTTGCTTGTATAGATTATTTAACACCACATCTGGCATTTCGCCACGACGCAGCTCAATAACCATGCGCATACCGTCTTTATCCGACTCGTCACGCAATCCGGATATACCTTCTAACTTACCTTCCTTAACGAGCTCGGCAATTTTTTCAAGTAATCGGGCTTTGTTGACCTGATACGGCAATTCGGTGGTAATAATCGCTTGGCGACTACTATCGCCAATATCTTCAAAATGGCAGCGGGCACGCAAATAAATCTTGCCACGGCCTGTGGTGTAAGCGTTATAAATACCGGATGCACCATTGATAATGGCAGCTGTAGGAAAATCAGGCCCCGGAATATGAGCCATCAAATCATGAACGGTAAGGTCAGGCTGATCTATCATCGCCAGGCAGGCGCTAATCACTTCAGTCAAATTATGCGGTGGAATATTGGTTGCCATGCCTACAGCAATACCCGATGAGCCGTTAATCAATAAAGTCGGCACACGGGTCGGCAATACTTTGGGCTCAGACTCAGACTCGTCATAGTTAGGCGCAAAATCGACCGTTTCTTTGTCCAGATCAGCCAGTAGTTCATGGGCTATTCTAGACATGCGTACTTCGGTATAACGCATCGCCGCAGGTGAATCACCATCAACCGAACCGAAATTGCCTTGTCCGTCAATCAGCATATAGCGCATAGAAAAGTTCTGTGCCATGCGAACCATGGTGTCATAAACCGCCGTATCGCCATGTGGATGGTATTTACCGATCACATCACCGACTACACGCGCCGATTTCTTATAAGGTTTGTTCCAGTCATTGCCTAACTCACTCATCGCGTATAACACACGACGATGCACCGGCTTAAGGCCGTCTCTGACATCTGGAAGGGCTCGACCGACGATAACGCTCATGGCGTAATCGAGATAGGACTGCTTCATCTCATCTTCGAGATTAACAGGTATTATTTCTTTAGCGAAGTTTGACATTGATCCCTATTTACACATTGCGCCGTTAATACCTATCGGCATGGTTTCATGATTAAGTGCAAACACACTTTTTCCTGGATAATTTTAAGTGCGCCTAGACGATATGAACACAGCGTTTGATTATAACAAACTGTCTCAAAAGTGTCGAAGTTGATAGCGTTTTAAATTTAGACAACAAATCGATAAGATAACTGATTAAAACGCGGCAATTTTGATTTGAATGAGGAATTTCCAGGAATTATAAACTTACCGTAACTGATCCATGTCCGCGTATTAAACAAATATTTCCGTTAAAAAGTTTTGCATGGACAACCAGGAACGTGCATCGGAAACAGGTTGATAAACAGCACCAAAGATCGGATCATTAGCCAGAGGATTTGTAAACCCATGCATAGTATTGCCATAGCTTTGTAATTGCCAGTCCGCGCCAACTTTCGTCATTTCCTTTTCAAAAGCATGAACCTGGTCAACAGGAACCATTGGATCATCCCAACCATGCAAAGCCAAAACCTTTGCTTTTATGGCACAACCCTGGAGATTTTCAGCTGGAAACAATAAACCATGGAAACTGACCACACCTTTAATGTCCGCGCCAGCTCTGGCCAGATCAAGCACGCACAACCCCCCAAAACAAAAACCAATCGCAGCGATTTTACTGTCATCAACCCACGGCATCAGTCTAACCGCAGCCAAAGCCGCTTTCATTCGCTGTTGCAACATTGCCCTATCAGCCATAAAAGGCTGCATCAGCTTCATATTTTCGTCGGCACTTGAGCCTAATACGCCTTTACCGTACATATCTACCGCAAATCCAACATATCCCATAGCTGCCAGTTTTTTGGCTTTTTCGGCTACAAACTCATCTCGACCGCACCAGGTATGATTAATTAAGACCGCCGGCCTCCGACCTGTGATTTCATCATCGAATGCAAAAAATGCCTCCAGCACCACATCGCCATCCAGATAAACTACGGTATTCGTCACTATTGCCATGGCCTAATCCTCGTTGTTATTTTAATGTCCGTACAGAATTAAGAAAACCGGTAGAAGCAGCTTCAACCATATCCAGCACTCTTTCAAAACCGTAGGCACCACCATAATAAGGATCTGGCACCTGGCGTTCATCCAGATGGGGAGCATAATCCAAGAAATATTTTATTTTATTTCGATATTGCGCCGGACAGTCACTAAGCAAGATTTCATAATTATCATCATCCATCGCCAACAAAAAATCAAAATTCTCAAAATCTTCATCACAAACTTTTCTTGCACGTAGCTTCGACAAATCAATACCCCGCTCAATGGCAGTGGCCTGTGATCGTAAATCAGGCTCTTTACCAACATGATAAGCATGGGTACCTGCTGAATCTATAACAAATTGGGCTTCAAGATGATTATCCTTAACTAATTTTGTAAACACCCCTTCGGCCGTCGGCGAACGACAGATATTGCCCATACATACAAAAAGAACTTTAATTTTTTCCATAGCCTTACCTAATCAAATAATTACTTACATTTCTATTGTAACGTCTGACAAGAAAAATGGGCAAAGAAAGTCATATAGAACTTTAAAAATTAATCTTTACTTCCATTACCAATAAGCATCAGAAGTATCACCAACAAAACAATAACCAGTACCGGCCAAAAATAAGGCGCCATAATAAAAACAACTGCCAACGCAAACAACATGGCAAAGAAAAACACAAACAAACCGACCCCTAAAAATAGAATCATCATCAGCACACCGGTGACAACCATAACAAACAAGAAAGTGGGTATTGCTGCAAATCGGACCACAGACTCTGTGACCGGCTCACCATTGAGCATAACACTTAATTGCGCAACACTCGGGTGAAACAAATAACTCAAAACAGCAATGACAAAGCCGACTATCAAAACTTTGGTTATGAATTTTTTATTGTGCTTTTGTTGCATAAATCATCGCCTTGAAAAATGGATACATCATTAAAAATCGCAACTGACAACCTGAATATTCTTTAACAAAGCAGATTTCCAATGCGCAATCGCCCAGTCCAACAACTCAGTTATGGGTGCTTGCTTAAGTTCAACTGGAGGACTTTGCTTCAACAAGCCTAGCAATTCAAAAACAACTTGACCCGGCGAAGTTAAAGCAACAGCAACTGCCTGAGTCTGCTTACTGAGTTTATAGCCCTGCCTATCGACAATAACAGGCACATGTATATAAGCCGGAGTATATAAGCCTAACAATTGCTGAAGGTAAATCTGTTTTGGAGTTTCGGCCAGCAAATCATGGCCACGAACAATTTGATTAACCTGCTGTAGATGATCATCAATCACTACGGCAAATTGATAGGCAATAATATTATCTTTCCTTTTAACAACAAAATCACCATATTGCCTTGCAAGATCATAGGAAAAGAATCCTTGCATTTGATCCTGAAAATCAATATTTCGGGAATCCGTTTTAATGCGAAGCGCATAATCGCTATCGGGTTTTATTTTCCCGTCTCGACAAATGCCAGGATAAATATCGGAATGCTGCTCACTTCTAGCACTATTAATCAGTTCTTTTCTGCTACAAGTACAGGGATAGATCAATTCCCTTACCTGCAATTCATTGATAAAATATTTGTAAAATTCAATATGTTGACTTTGATAAGCAATGCTACCATCCCAATGCAGACCAAAGACTTCCAGAGTTCTTTGAATGCTATCAGCAGAACCTTTTACATTTCTGGGAATATCAAGATCATCAATACGTAGCAGCCACAATCCTTGTTGTGAACGTGCCTGAAGAAAACCGGCAAGAGCGGTATAGAGGGAACCAAGATGCAAAGGGCCGGTAGGCGAAGGTGCAAACCGGCCAATCATGAGCTGTTTATCCAGATTTAGCCCATTTGTTTTTCACGAATTTCGTCAAGGGTTTTACAATCTATGCACAAACTAGCAGTAGGCCTGGCTTCCAGACGACGGATACCAATATCAATACCGCAAGACTCACAAAAACCGTAATCACCCGATTCAATTTCTTTAAGGGATTCATCAATCTTCTTGATTAAACGCCGCTCACGATCACGAGTTCTTAACTCCAGACTAAATTCTGATTCCTGAGACGCTCGGTCATTTGGGTCAGGAAAATTGGATGCATCGTCCTGCATATGATGCACGGTACGATCAACTTCGTGCATTAACTTGCCACGCCACGTTTTAAGAATACCCTCAAAATGTGTTAATTGGGCACTATTCATATATTCTTCGCCTTCCTTTTCTTGGTAAGGCTTAAAACTGAAAGGTGAATCGCCAGTTTTAGAACTATCGGTCATCCATTAACTCCTAAGACATGATTAATAAAACCGCGCATTTTTAGCAGAATAGCGACAATATAGCAAGATTTATTGGTATGATCTAATGCTTTTAATCGGAGCATCGACTTTTATGAATGAAAGATTAGCTAAACGAACCGAAGGAATATCACCTTTTTATGTGATGGAACTGCTTCGGCGTACCAAGGAACTTGAAGCCCAAGGCAGAGATATTATTCACATGGAAATCGGTGAACCTGATTTCCCTACATTGCCTGCCATTGTTGAAGCGGGCCTTAAACAAATTCGCACTGGCGAGATAAAATATACTGCAGCCGCAGGCTTGCCTGAACTACGCGATAAAATCGCTAACTTTTATCTTCAGCAATATTCAGTCACTGTAGCCCAAGAACGTATATTTGTAACACCAGGTGCTTCAGGCGCTTTTTTGCTGGCACTGGGTGCAAGCCTTAATCCTGGAGAAGAACTCTTAATGGCCGACCCCTGCTACCCTTGTAACAGTAACTTTGTTAAGTTGTTTGATGGTAAAACCAAAACCATTCCAGTCGATGCATCAAACAATTATCAACTGACTGCGAAACTAATCAAACAACATTGGACTCAAACCACCAAGGGGGTATTAATTGCGTCACCCTCAAATCCGACTGGAACGATCATTACTGCTGGCCAATTAGAGGAATCGATCCGAACAGTCACCCAGATTGGCGGCTGCTTTTATTCAGATGAGATTTATCATGGATTGGTTTACGGTGAAAAAACCAAGTCCGCGCTGGAGTTTAGTGATAACGTTTTTGTAATCAACAGTTTTTCCAAATTTTTTGGCATGACTGGCTGGCGTGTCGGTTGGTTGATAGTGCCTGAGGAGTTTATAGATGCCACCGAAAAATTAGCTCAAAATATATTTATCGCTACAGCAACCCATTCACAATATGCCGCCTTAGCTGCTTTTGAACCAAACGCCCTGTCTGAACTTGAACACAGAAGAGCCGAATTTCAAGTTCGACGTGACTTTCTTTACCAAGCTTTGCTAGATCTGGGTTTTGGAATCCCCATCAAACCAGAAGGTGCTTTTTATATTTACGCAGACTGCTCCAGATTTACCGATGACAGCTACCAGTTCGCCCTGGACTTACTAGAAGCTGAAGGCGTCGCCATTGCACCCGGCAAAGATTTTGGAGTATATGAAGCCAATCATTACGTCCGCTTTGCTTATACGATATCTATAGATAGAATGTCGCTTGCCATGCAACGTTTAGAAAAATTCATTAGAAAAGGATAATTATGACCATCGCACAAGTTTCAGCCACCGAATTAAAAACCAGAATTGAAAATGAACCAGAGTTGTTTTTGCTGGATGTCAGGGAACCCAATGAGTTCAAGTTTGCTCGCATAGAAAGCAGTGTGCTGATGCCACTTAATCAAATCCCGCAAAGGCTAACAGAGCTTGATCCGCACCAAGAAATTGTCGTTATTTGCCATCATGGTGTGCGCAGTTCTCAGGCTTGCATGTATCTTATCAATTCAGGTTTTGAGCATATTACAAACTTAAGCGGCGGAATTGATGCTTGGTCCAGTGTTTGCGATAGCTCCGTGCCAAGATATTGAGCCGATAAACCTGCCGATATTCAATTTCAAAATCATCAAAGCGCGACACCTTAGCAAGTACAAAAACATTAATTCACCACGAAAAAAACTTCGTGGTGTGTTTTAGTCGCTAAACCGACAACATCTCCAATACTAATAGCGCCATATTTTTAGAACCACCGCCCTGCCCTAACTGCTTTTTAACTTGGAGAAGATTTTCTCTCATTTCATCAGCGTAAGTATTATCTGTCAAAATTTTCAATACTTCGTCTGATAACTTTTCAGCAGTGGCCTCATGCTGAATTAATTCTTTAATAAAAGATTTCCCCAAAACTATATTGGGCAAGCCTATAAACGGAATATTCACCAATTTCTTTCCCAACCAGTAAGTTAACGATGAAAGTTTATACACAATAACCATTGGCACAGTTAACAAGGCAATTTCCAAAGTTGCGGTGCCTGAACTGGTCATTACCGCATCACAGCACTGAATGACATCGTAAGGCTGGCTTTTTATCACCTTAATAGCTAACGATGACTGACGAAGATCGACTTCCAGCATAGCATCACTGATTGAATCAGCTTGCGGCAAAATAAACTGGCAATCGGACAGATCAAACTGTATTTTTTCAGCGGCGGCTAGCATAACCGGCAACAGGCGATTGATTTCATTAGCGCGACTTCCAGGTAATAAGCCGACTATCGGTTTGCTTTTATCAAGCCCAAAATGCTTTAAAGCATCATCCCTGTTAAAACGGGGGCGAATCTTATCGACTGAAGGATGCCCCACGTAACGAACCGGCACTTTTTCAGCTTCATAATAAGCTGTTTCAAAAGGAAATATCACCGCCATCATGTCGATAACCTTGCCATAAGTCCTTACCCGCCCAGGCCGCCAGGCCCAGACTTGCGGACTCACATAAAACAAAACTTTAATGCCCAAGCCTTTGGCATAGCGTGCAAGCTTGAAATTGAATTCTTTGTAATCCACGCACACCAACAAATCCGGACGTTCCTTAGCTACCAATTGCTTCATTAAAGTTAAAGCACGTCGTATTTCAGGATAATGCTTTATAACTTCGACAACGCCGATAACGGCAATATTGCCTGAGTCATAGCGAATATCGATGCCCGCTTGCGCCATTTTTGAACCGCCCATGCCTATGCCTATAATATCGGGTTGCAGATCTTGCAACTCTAGAAACATATTTGCAGCATGTTGATCACCGGACGATTCTCCAGCGCTAAATAGGATTTTCAAGATTCAAGGCTCTCAATAGAAAAAATCATTTGGACCACGAAAAACCCCAAAAGAGATGCCAATGTGTAAATCGTCATCCACTTGATAAATAACCAAATCCGAATGCTTCGTGTTGTTCATGGACATAACATTACACTATTGTCAGAACACTCCGAATAACCGCCACAATCTCCCTGATGGTGTCATCTTCAAGCGACGGACAAATCGGCAATGCAAAACAATTGGCTGACACAAATTCAGTCACCGGCAGACTAACGTCGGCATACTCTTCTTTAAACACATTTTGCTTGTGCAAAGGCACCGGATAATAAATGGCGCAGGAAATTTGTTTATCCTGCAAGGCTTTCATTATCTCATCGCGACGATCACATAAAACCACGTACTGATGATAAACATGCTCACCAAGACCATCTTCAAACGGCGTGGTCAACGGCAAATCAGCCATTAACTCAGAATACAGATGCCCTGCTTGTCGACGACCTTGATTATATTGATCGATACGTTTTAACTTGGCTCTTAGGATCACCGCCTGCATTTCATCCAGACGACTGTTGTAGCCAATTACATCATGATAATAACGGACATCCGAACCATGATTGTGCAGCATTTTAAGTTTTTTGGCTGTCTCGTCAGAGTTGGTCACAACAAGTCCACCATCACCAAAAGCCCCTAGGTTTTTACTCGGAAAAAAACTAAAGCCAGCAGAATCACCGATAGCGCCGGTTTGTTTGCCGTTAATGGTTGCACCAAATGACTGGCAGCAATCTTCAATCAGCTTTAAATTATGCTGATCGCATAACTGCTTAATTCCAGTCATATCAGCCGGCTGGCCAAACAGATGCACCGGCATAACGGCTTTGGTTTTGGACGTAATCGCTTGCTCTATGTCCTTCATCGAGATATTGAAGGTCTTGGGATCAATATCGACAAAAACTGGAACTGCACCGACATACTTGATGGCTTCGGCTGTTGCGATAAAGGTAAACGCAGTCGTAATCACTTCGTCGCCCGCACCAATACCTTCGGCAATCAAGGCAAGATGCAATGCATCAGTTCCCGATGCTACCGCAATGGCATGTTTAACGCCAAGATAAGTTGCCGCTTCTTTTTCAAATGCCTGAACATTAGGGCCTAAAATAAATGAACAATTTTCAATTGTTTCAGCCAGACCACGCTCAACTTCATCTTTAATTTCAAGGTATTGAGCCTTCAGGTTTACCATTGGTATCATATTTTATGCCTTTATGTTTTTCAATTGTCTATGCCACAAAAGTATCGTGGTCTATTCGCCTAGTAACCGGGTAATGGCTATTGCAGTTTCCAGCGCCCGTTTACCTGCTTCCCCGGAAACCAGAGGATTATCACCCGTTTGTATGCAGTTAACGAAATGTTTGATTTCTTCCAGCAACGCATCCCCACTCTCAAAAACCGACTCTTCTGTTTCTATTTCCGGTATGCCAGGAAACATTTCTTTTGTGCCGGTTCGGTGTTTGGTTAACACCCGATTTTGGAAATCCACGGAAACATAAGAAGACGGTCTGAACATCCGCATTTTGCGCTCCATCTTTAAACTAATCCTACTGGCCGTAACATTTGCCACGCAACCATTTTTAAACAACAAGCGGGCATTTGCAATATCAGTCCCTTTGGTTAAAACCGCGGTGCCGCTAGCATCGATGCGTTCAACCTCGGAATTTACCAGTGCTAAAATAATATCGATATCATGTATCATTAAGTCCAGCACTACACTGACATCATTGGCGCGAGGATTAAACGGGGACAATCGGTGAGATTCAATAAACAGCGGCTTTTCTTCCTGATCCAAGCCTAATACAGCTGGATTGAAGCGTTCCAGATGGCCTACCTGCAAAATCAGATTGTTTTGTCTGGCAATAGCGATCAACTCATCAGCTTCAGCAACCGTAACGGTAATCGGCTTTTCGACCAACACATGCGTGCCGGCATTCAGAAAATCTTTGGAGACTTTGTGATGCAATGTAGTAGGAACCACAATACTAACTGCATCAACCTTTCCCAACAGAGATTGATAGTCTGTTAGCGCCACAGCACCGTATTTTTCGGCTACTTCTTTTGCTGCTGCCTCGTTAATATCAACAACGGCAACCAAGTCACAATCAGACAGTGAGGCATATTTTTCTGCGTGAAACTTCCCCAGATAACCGGTACCGATTACAGCGCATTTTAATTTTTTCATGTAATTTACTAAATCCCGTTTACTAATGCTCCCGCTATAGGAACAAACTTACTTACGACTATTGTAAACTATCACCCTGTATTCAGAAAATTTTGTACTTGGCAAGTTACATAATCCGGTTTTGATGTTACGCTCAATCAATATTTAAAGATTTTTGCCTAGTCACTCTCATATTCCCTCATGACCTTTTATTAAACTTCAGTTTACAGCAAAAAAAAATGGATATAAGGAGATGAGGAGATGACTGTCGAACATAATACCGAAACTCTTCAAAAGGCTGCTCAACTTATACTGAAAGATGAAATAAGACACCTTCAGCTTGTACCTTCTGTCGCGCTCAAGTTACTAAAATTGACTAACGACGATAATGCCAAAATTGAAAATTTATCAAGAATTATAGAAACTGAACCTGTACTTGCTGCAAAAATTCTAAAGCAGGTTAATTCTGCAGCCTATGCCTTACCCAACAAAACGACCTCCCTTAATCGTGCTGTTACAATTCTTGGCTTTTCCACTGTGCGGCAACTTGCCTTAACACTGCTCTTTTATAACAAACTCATACAGCAAAACACTCCCCAACGATTTGATTTGTTATTATTTTGGCAACATTGCCTCTATGTTGCCTCGTTAAGTAGAAGAATTGCCGTTGCACTAAAACATCCGGACCCTGACTTAATATATACAGGGGGACTTTTACACGACATAGGCAAAATCGTTTTTGAAACTTACGGGCGATTAACTTATAGTGATTTCATTGACTCAATGGATAAAAGCGGACGATCAACACTAGAAGAAGAGCGCCGTTTTTTTGGATTGACTCATTCCGAGATGGGGCATGTTTTCTGCCTTGAATGGCAATTGCCCACTTCAATTATGGCCATCGTCGCTTATCACCATAATCAACCTACCGACACATCACATTGCAGTCAATATAAAACAGAAATTGCTATTGTCTCATTCGCAAACTACATTGCTTGTATACAAGGCATCGGTTCCGCAACTTATGATAGCCATCCCACCTTACAAAGCGCTGTACTAGCAACTATTAACGTCGATCAAATAGATCTTGAAGTCATACTTCGACAAGTAGATGAGGATATGCAAAGCACTAGGGAGTTTTACAACATTCAGATACCGGGTTTAACCACATTAAGGGCAACACTGGTTAAAGCGACTATTAATATGAGCCAAATAAACACAGAACCCCCACCCTCCTCAAATCATTCATTAAGCAAGGTACCCTCATCTTGCTTAACCGCGCCCCACCATAGCCTAAATACTTGTGAGTTTATACCCAGAACTCTGGAAGCGATTCATGAAAAATTCTCTTTTGACCGCAGCATTATGTTCATGATTGATCCTAAACGCCGTTGTTTAGTGGCCTCTTACTGGTGGCCTAAATCGATAATACCAAACAACAATCAAACATTTGAAATCGATATAAAAGTCATTAGCGGATTGTTATTGACCTGCCTGCGAGAAAAAAAAGCCGTCATTATTAATAATAAATTAGAACCCGACAATCCAATATTGCGGCACCTTAAAACAAACGAATTTATCGCTATACCTGTATTACATCACAATCATTTGGCTGGGGTACTTTATGCTGAAAACCCCCTATCAAAAAAAGCTATGCGACCTCAATTCCTGATCGACATACCCCCTATTGCCTATGAATTAGGCGTTGCTATGTTTAATGCCAAACAATATGACCTGGAAAAAAAACATGCTCAGATTGATCATTTAACCCAGCTTTTTAATAAACGTATGGCTAACAACTTCCTTACGCCAATTTTTCAAGGAGATGAATCCAAACTGAAAAACATAGCCATCGGCTTTATTGATATCGACAAATTTAAACTGCTCAATGACGACTGTGGACACCAGGCAGGTGATAATGCCTTAAAGATCGTTGCTGACATATTAAGAAGCCTGACCCGACCCGGAGATTTCATTGGTCGTTATGGCGGGGAAGAGTTTTTATTTGTCCTTAAGAATACCGATGAAAAAGGCGCTTTCGGTTATGCCGAACGCATAAGATCAGAAATCGAACGCCGTGGCAGAATTATGAGCCAACGATTCCTGGGGCACTTGTTGACGGTCAGCATAGGCGTGTCAATGTATAGCCATCATTATAAAACTTTCAACGAAATGATCGAAGTCGCCGATCAAGCCATGTATCGCGCAAAAAACGAAGGTAGAAACAGAACTGTCATTCTACCGGATATTACATTCGACAAAAAATAACGACCGTTACCATTTAAATATTCACCGTTTCAAATTGATTACAATCCCCGCACCATCAACTGATTTTCGTTTATCCATTTCCGGTTCTTTCCCGATTCATAACCTCAAAATTCATCGGCACAAACCTGCCTAGGTCCAGTCAAAAACCCTCACCCCGGCACAACACCTGATTGATCTTTACCTTCGCCAAAATGGATTTCTGCAATGCCCGCTGCATCTGCGTCATTGAGGTTATAACTGGTCCATTCCAATCAAAATGGATGACAGCAAGTGATTGGGAATTTATCTTTAGTGTCGGCTATCAAATTAATTAAATAAAGTGGTACCGATTATTATTCACTTTTTATCATTTAAGATGTGGGTATATTGCCAGCTTATGTGACGCACTTGTCATTTTAAATGAATATTTTGGCAGTAAATGCGAACGTGACGTATTTGTCATGTCAAATGACAAATTTTGTCAGTAAATGTGACATAGTTGTCACCTGTCATTTTGGGCTTCTTGCCAATAAGTTAACATAACTTATTGGCATAAAATAAAAAATAAAATGTGGCCCAAGGTTTGCTTCAATACAAATGGTCAGTCAGAACAATGTAGCTTGATAACAGAGTGTCAGAGTTAAAGAATTGTTTTATAGGGCTAGTCGAGTCGCTGCCAGACAATCAAAATCTGCCTAAAAAAATGGCAAATTTTTCTTACCTAGCGATTTTGGCTAATTCCTGTGACCTATTAGCTAATTAGGACTGCAAGCTTTGTAAGCCTTGATTATTAAACAATGATCACAAGAACTGACAAGCCTTTAATGGCGCCAAAGGGTAAACGAATAATTTCGGTGTATTAATCTACTTTACGAGCCAAGAATTATGCAAAATAATAACGTTATATTAAAAAAAAATACCTTACTGCTTATTGAGAATGATATCCAAGTAAGAGAATATATTTACAATAACTTATCCGGCCTTTTTAAGTGCATTAAATTAGCGCAAACGATTGAAAGAGGTATGGAATTATTTCGTGAAGGCGGCATTGATATTATTATCACTGATATAAAAATACCGGGGGGCAGTTCGAGTGATTTCAGTATGATTGAGGAAATTAGATATGAAGAAATCTTTATCCCTATTATCATTTTAACTGAACTGGTTGACTCTGATACCTTGTTGAAAGCAACTAATATGCAAATTAACGGCTATTTAACGAAGCCAGTGAATTTTTATAAGCTCAATCAATCCTTGCATTCAATCTCCCACCATATCATTGATGATAAGGAATCAATACAATTGACCAAAAATGTAACCTATTTTCCGATGTATCAGTCCTTACAGGTTAACAATACAGATATAAGCTTAGGAAAAAAAGAATGTCAATTATTGGAGCTACTTATTTTTAATAAAAATACAATAACGACCAAAGATGAAATTATTTATTCCATATGGCCTAATCAAGACGTAACTGACTCTGCGATTAAAAACCTATTAAATGAACTAAGAAGAAAACTAACCTCCAATATAATTAAAAACCAACCGTCCAAGGGTTGGTATATCGAACCACTTGCAGCATAGCCCATTGTTAATTAGCGTCTACTCAAAAACTCAGAAGCCGAGAATTTGAATAGCCATTCGTGATCAATTTACCTAGCGATCTCAATCAACCCACTTCTATTCGCAGCACTTCAAGAAGGCTCAATACCAATATTTAACGTCACATACGCATAAATACCCTGCCCTTTTATATCATGTTATTCAAAATCAACCCTCTCCATTACGACGCGCACCATCACCGTCCATGATAACGCCTTGATTATGCATAATTACTAGCTAGATACCAAATAATGGCGAGGTTGCGATTTCTGTATTTCAAACATTGGGTAATTGGACTGTATATATAGTCACCGGCGCAAGTTTGGCAAGTACTCCAACCTCGCCCTCGTTAAGTCTTACTTCCTTTAATCTTTCGTATACAGGATCCGGAGTTGCAGCTTCGCCTTTAAAAGTTTTCCTTACCGATACAGGCTATGGTGCATATGCCACCCCCGGTTACTTTGATCTTCATATCGGAGGAACCCAGTCAGGAGGGATTGCGACAATAACATCCCGTTTTTTTTATGACGCTGCAAAATAGCAGCGCCCAATCCTGTGCCAATTGTTATAAGCAGCACAACACCAGATTGATCTTTACCTTCGCCGAAATGCATTAAATTAATTAAAGTGGTACCGATTATTATTCACTTTTTATCATTTCAGATGTGAGTATATTGCCAGCTTATGTGACGTACTTATCATTTTAAATGAATATTTTGTCAGTAAATGCGAACGTGAC
>CANNLO010000072.1 GCA_947505055.1 Methylococcaceae bacterium
AATCTTCACGCTCCACTTCAACCCACTCCGCATCATTAAGCTCGGGAAAGAACGTATCCCCCTCAAACTCCTGATGGATTTTGGTAAGATAGAGTGTATCGGCAACTGGCAACATCGACTTGTAAAAATCCGAGCCACCAATTACAAAAACTTCATTAGCTGCCCCACAACTTTCAAGCGCCTTACCAATGTCATTAAAAACCTGGCAACCGGTTTCTGCTAAAGCTCGATACGCCGGATTTCTGCTGATAATGATATTGGTACGTCCTGGCAATGGCCGACCAATCGACTCATGGGTTTTTCTTCCCATCAAAATGGGCGATCCCATGGTTATTTTTTTAAACTTTTTAAGATCAGCCGATAAATGCCAGGGCATTTGATTATTCAATCCAATAACCCGATTACTGGCCATCGCTACGATTAAGGAAATTTTCATTTAAACTCGATATTCTTTAAACTTCTAGCAGCATGAATTGCTAATGTCTGTTATATAAATCCCTATTACATAGATCATAGCCACTGGGTGCAACTTATTTATATTTTTGAGGCCTTTCTTTGTAGCATTATCCTCAACCAAAACAACATAAATGCCATTAAAGCTTCCTGCCACGGTGCAAGAGCAGTGACTTGTTGGGCTTGAGCAGCAATGACGGTTTCCTTCAATGCGACTGAGTTGCTCGCCAAATTATTGCCGTCCCTGCTATATATTATTATTCACTACGTAAACCGCCGAAAGTTCAATTCCATCAGCAGTGGCTGTAGAAGCCGAAGTTACAAATTTGACTATGACGCCGGGAGCAATACCCCCCCCGCCCATTCGCACTGCACTTCACAGGTTCATTTTTATTTAGCTTCATCCTAATTCTGTATAATCTGTTTAAACTTGTGACTGAATAATTACATTAATCTTTCTAACCAATATAATTAGTTTATGAAAAACATACTGCTTGTATTTACTGGCGGAACAATCGGTTCTGTTGCTACTAATGGCACGATCAATACCTCAGAAGCAACTTCATTCACTTTGATTCAGCTGTTCCAGCAACACTTTAAGAATCACCAACAAATCCATTTTGACATTATCCAACCTCTGCAAATATTAAGCGAAAATCTGGCTCCACTGGCTTGGCCAACGCTTATTTCTGCTATAGACGCAGCCAAACCACAGCAGTATGACGGCATCATTATTACTCACGGCACAGATACCTTGGCTTATACGGCCTGTGCATTAAGTTTCTATTTTAATGAGATTAAAATTCCTATGTTGCTGGTGTCCAGCGATTACCCATTGGCACATCCTAAAGCCAATGGAGTGGAAAATTTTATCTGCGCTATCGAGTTTATCCTGCAAATTAACAAACCTGGAGTTTTCGTACCTTACCAAAATAAAAACCAAATAACCCAAGTGCATAAAGCCAGTCATTTGACCTGCTCTTTACAATTGGGTGGTGATTTTTTTAGCGTTCAAAACAAAAGTTATATGCAATATGAAAATCGGCAGTTTCAATTCTTGAGTTTGGAGCAGTTTCAATCACCAATCGAAAACATCTCATTAAATGCTGTTTTTTCTGAACGTATTTTGATGATAAGGCCTTATCCAGGCTTAAATTACAGCAAATTTAATTTGGACAATTTTGATGCTGTTCTGCATGATTTATATCATTCAGGAACCGCTTGTAGTTCATTGCAATGGGGGAAAGATTATTCTTTAATTGAATTTATCAAATGCTGTAAAAAGCGTGGTGTATGCATTTATCTGGCACCAGCAATCAAATCTGCCGATGCCTATCAAAGCACTCAAACCTTAATTGAAAAGGGCGCCGACGTTATCTGGAATATGTCGCTTGAAGCCGCTTATGTGAAATTGCTGTTGGCTTATGGAAATTTTGTTGAGCAATCGGAAGTATTAGATTTTATCAATAAAAATATTGCGGATGAATATGTTAGTTAATCGGTTTCAACGCAACATCCATTTTTCTAGTTCCGTTACTCCGCGACAAAATGGTTCTGATAATCTTCCATTGCACGCCTGATCACTTCATGCGCTTCTTCCCGCCCATAAACATTGGTTATTTCGCAGTGATTTTTTTCACTGGGTAGCTGTTTATAAGTCAGGAAATAATGCTTCAGACGGTTAATATAAGACTCCGGACAATCTGATAGATCACTCCATTGCCGATAAAACTCGTCTCCTTTCATGACTGCAATGATCTTGTCATCTGCATCGCCGCCATCCAGCAAACGAAAACCGCCAATAGGAATTGCTTGCAATAGAATGTCGCCATGGGTCACGCTGCGTTCACTTAAAACACAAATATCCAACGGGTCTCCATCGCCTTTCGCAACAGGTTTACCTGATTGGGTTGCCGCATATTCTGCAACTCTTTCCGCACAATAAGTTTGCGGAATAAACCCGTAAAGCGTTGGTACTGTATTGGAAAACTTTTGCGGTCTATCAATTTTAAGATACCCTGTTTCTTTATCGATTTCATATTTAACGGTATCCGATGGAACAATTTCGATAAAAGCAATAACAACGGCAGGGGCATTTTCACCTGGACTGATACCATGCCAGGGATGAGCTTTGTATTGTATATTCATAAATAATGGTTGCTTTGCATAAAAAATTGAAAAGTGTTTGCTAAATTGATATCGGTGCCTTGATATGCTCATGGCTCTGATATTCTACGATCTGGAAATCTTCATAGTTATAATCAAATATTGTCGCTGGTTTGCGCAGTATTTTTAATGTTGGAAGCATGTAGGGTTTTCGACTTAATTGCAAATGCGCCTGTTCCTGATGATTTAAATATAGATGAACATCGCCGCCAGTCCAAACAAAATCACCAACTGCCAAATCGCACTGCTGGGCAACCATATGCGTCAATAAGGCATAACTGGCAATATTAAATGGTAAACCTAAAAACGTGTCGCAGCTGCGCTGATAGAGTTGACAAGATAACTTACCATCGGCTACATAGAACTGAAAAAACGCATGACAAGGCGCAAGGGCCATTTTGCCTAAGGCCACATTTTGTTGTGGACTGATTCTTTCATCCGGTAAATCAGCGACATTCCAGGCAGAAACGATAATCCTACGACTGTTCGGCGTTTGTTTAAGCTGCTCAATAACTTGGTGAATCTGGTCTATAGTCTGGCCATCAGGTGTCGGCCAGGAGCGCCATTGATGTCCATAAACCGGGCCCAAGTCACCATTAGCATCAGCCCATTCATTCCAGATATTAACTTGATGCTGATGTAAATAACTTAGGTTAGTATCACCTTTCAAGAACCACAATAACTCATAAATAATTGACTTTAAATGAATTTTCTTGGTAGTTACCAGAGGAAAACCATCAGCCAACGGAAATCGTAACTGGTGCCCAAAAACAGACAAGGTACCACTACCCGTTCTGTCGCCTTTTGGGTTTCCTTCGCTAAGGATTTTATCGAGCAAGTCTAAATATTGTTTCATACATCAGTTTTTTAACTTATCTTCAAATCTTTGACTTATGCGCAAAATAAAACATCCCGGCACCAATAACAATCATCGGTGTTGATAGAATTTGTCCCATGGTTACCCAATCCAACGCCATAAAACCTAATTGGGCATCCGGCATTCTAAAAAACTCGACTAAAAACCGAAAGCAACCGTAAAAAAATAAAGCCATGCCGGTTGCAGCCATAGTCGGTCTTTGTTTGCTTGAATAAATCCATAGTATAACAAACAGAACAAATCCTTCTAAGAACGCTTCATACAATTGCGATGGATGACGGGCAAGTAAACCGCCATTAGGAAAAACCATTGCCCAAGGTACATCAGTTGGTCTGCCCCATAATTCTGAATTGATAAAATTACCAATCCGACCCGCACCCAAACCAATTGGTGCCATTGGCGCGATAATATCAGTCAATTGCAATAGCGTGCATTGCTGTTTTTTTGAAAAAAACCACATAGCAATAAATACGCCCAACATACCACCATGAAAAGACATACCGCCTTGCCAGATTTTAATTAATATGATCGGACTTGCTAAAAACTCGGAAAAATTATAGAACAGGATATAACCGATTCTGCCGCCAAGAATTACACCCATAGCACCGTAAGTCACCAAATCCTCTATAGCTTCAGGTTTAATGGGAGACCAAGGTTTTGCCGCCCGTTTTTGTCCTAAAAACCAGACTGCGGCAAAACCGATTAAATACATAAGTCCATACCAATGGATCTTGATCGGCCCTAAACTTAAAGCTACGGGATCAATTTGTGGGAAATTTAACATGCTTATACGTCCAAGTTGCTAACATCCAGAGCATTTTTTACAATAAAATCTCGCCTCGGTTCTACCACATCACCCATCAGTGTAGTAAAAATTTCATCGGCGGCAATAACGTCTTCGATTCTGACTTGAAGCAAACGTCGATTATTTGAATCTAGAGTGGTTTCCCATAACTGTTCAGGATTCATTTCACCTAATCCTTTGTAACGTTGGATATGCTGGCCTTTTTTAATTTCCTTCATCATCCATTCAAAAGCCTGTTTAAAATTACTGACAGGCTGTTGTCGTTCTCCCATTTGCATGTATGACCCTTCATTAAACATACCTGCCGTGTTTTCGGCATATTGAGCAATGTTATGATAATCCTTACCGTTAAAGAAAGTCGATGGTAAAACAAAAGTTTTGGTTATTGCATGTAAACGCCTGTTAACCACAACAGAAAAATCATTCGCGGCTTTATAATCCAGTTCAATGTTATAAATTGCTTTACTGTCACAGTCGACCAACTTTTGCTCCATCTTGGCAAACCAGTCCGCAAGCTGTTGTTGGTCTTGCTTCAATTCATCGTTGATGACATCCATATAAGCAAACTGCTCCAGAAATACTTCATCGTAGCGTCTGGATAAGCGATTATTGATACTGGCTATTTCCGTAAATAATTTAGCCAGTTTTTCCAAACCCTGACCTTGAATTGGTGGCGCTGATGCATCAGTAAATAATTGGGCTTTATCTAATGCAAGTTGAATCAGGTATTCATTCAACTGATTATCATCTTTTACATAATGTTCCTGTTTGCCTTTTTTAACTTTGTACAAAGGCGGTTGGGCAATATAAATATAACCTTTTTCAACAATCTCGGGCAATTGACGATAAAAAAACGTTAGCAATAAAGTTCTAATATGCGAACCGTCAACGTCAGCATCGGTCATGATAATAATGCGGTGATAACGCAGCTTGGCGAGATTATATTCATCCTTGCCTATACCACAACCTAAGGCAGTAATTAAGGTTCCGACTTCTTCCGAAGAAATCATTTTGTCAAAACGGGCTTTTTCTACGTTTAGAATTTTTCCTTTTAACGGCAATATGGCTTGCGTACGACGATCTCTGCCCTGTTTAGCCGAGCCACCCGCAGAATCCCCTTCCACCAGGAACAATTCAGATAACGCGGGATCTTTTTCCTGACAATCAGCCAACTTACCGGGTAAACCGGCAATATCCAGTGTGGTTTTACGACGGGTCATTTCACGTGCTTTACGTGCCGCTTCCCTAGCTCGAGCTGCATCGACAATTTTGCCGACAATGGCTTTGGCTATTTGCGGTTTTTCCAATAAAAACTCTTGCAGCTTTTCACTCATTGTTGATTCAACCAGTGGTTTTATTTCTGAGGAAACCAACTTGTCTTTTGTTTGTGAGGAAAACTTTGGGTCAGGAACTTTAACCGACAACACTGCGGTCAATCCTTCTCGTGCATCATCGCCAGTCGTCTGTACTTTTTCTTTTTTAGCCAAACCACTGGATTCAATGTATTGGTTAATGGTTCGTGTTAAGGCACCTCTGAATCCGGCCAAATGGCTACCGCCGTCTCGTTGGGGAATATTGTTGGTGTAGCAAAAAACATTTTCCTGGTAGGAATCATTCCACTGCATTGCAACTTCAACTGTAACGCCTTCTTTTTCAGCTATGAAGTGAAATACTTCAGGAAATAATGGCGTTTTATTTTTGTTTAGATGAACCACAAAAGCGCCAATACCACCTTCAAATTCAAAAA
Organism: Methylococcaceae bacterium; assembly: GCA_947505055.1. The sequence goes on from CANNLO010000072.1 coordinate 6,049, forward strand.
CATCTTTTCTATCGTTACGTTCATCTTCTAGACTGATACGAACTCCCGAATTTAAGAACGATAACTCCCTAAGCCTTTTGGCCAAAATATCATAGTGAAACTCTACATCTGTAAATGTTTCAGAACTAGGTTTAAATTGTATTAAAGTGCCAGAGCCTTCTGCAGCTCCAACTGGAGCCAATGGTGAAACTGGATTGCCCATCCGATATTGTTGCTTATAAAGTTGTCCATTTTTACGTATCTCAAGATTTAACTCTTCAGACAACGCGTTAACCACAGAAACACCGACGCCATGCAAACCACCAGAAACTTTGTAAGCGTTATCATCAAATTTTCCACCCGCATGCAATACCGTCATAATTACTTCTGCCGCAGAAACACCTTCTTCCTTATGAATATCGACAGGAATACCTCGGCCATCATCTGAAACTGAAACAAAGCCATTGCTGTGAATAATTACCCTGACTTCTTTACAATATCCCGCCAAAGCTTCATCAATTGAATTATCAACAACTTCAAAAACCATGTGATGCAAACCGGAGCCATCATCGGTATCTCCGATATACATTCCTGGTCGTTTCCGTACTGCATCTAATCCCTTCAATACTTGAATATTTGTACTATCGTATTCAGCTACTATTAAGCCTGAATTTTCGATATTTTGTTCGCTGGGGTTACTCATGAATATTTTTCCTGTTGATTGTGAATGTTCCACGTGGAACATTACACGGATTTTATATTGCCATGTTCCACGTGGAACATTTTGTAATTATTAATCTGGCTTAGATCGCCAAAATCGGTTGGTTGAGTAGCTGTAATAAATACCTGAAAAGACATGGCTGATAAAAAACTAAGTAATTTAGCACGATTTAAAACATCGAGTTCTGCCGCAAAATCGTCAATTAATAAACATCCGGTTTGCCCATGATCATTAGAAAGTAATTGAACTTGGGCAAGCTTTAAACTCATTACCAATAATTTTAATTGACCCCGTGAAACAAAATCTTTAGCATGGCGATTGCCAATTAACACCTGGAAATCAGCTCTATGTGGGCCACTGTGGGTATAGCCATAACGTAAATCTTTATCCTGATCATCAATTAAAATCTGGCTAAAATCTTTAGAAATATCCCAGCCAGAAACAAGTTTTAGATTAATATCATCAATAGAAAGAAAATTTCCAATAATAGCAATAAAAACAGGCTTAAGCTTATTCAAATAGTGCTGACGATAACTGTCGACTATTGTACCGTAAACCACGATTTCTTTATCCCAAACATTAAGTTGTTCAAGTCTCCTGCTTTTCAGTAAGGCATTGCGTTGAGATAAAGCCTTTTTAAATTTTCGCCAAGCGGGAAGAAAATTTGAATCAGTATTAAAAACTCCCCAGTCTAAAAACTCTCTCCTTAATTGAGAACCTGCATCAAGCAATTCGTAGCTTTTAGGATGAATAAGTTGCAATGGTAAAGCGTAAGCCAAATCCGAACGTTTTTGTTTAGATTCTTGATTAATATGAATTTCAATATTTTTACCATCAAGTTCAATACCTAACTGAAGGTAAATATCGTTTTTTTGTAAAGTTTTAGCGGAAACAACTAAATGAGTGTTGTTGAAATTAATAACCGTTTTAATAGCTGAACATCGAAATGATTTTGCTCTGCCTAAAATAAAAATTGCTTCGATCAATGAGCTTTTACCACTGGCATTTTCTCCAACAATAAAATTAATTGCAGGGCAAGGGGTAATCGAGGCTTTGAGGATATTTCTAACTGAGTGTATATCCAGCTTTAACAAACTCATTATCGAAATATTAGAGGCGCATTGACATAACAATAAACTTATAACCGCTGTCAATTGGTTCATCCAAAAAGCAGCAACTGGCATTACTGGCAATTGTTAATACAGCTAATTCAGAATCTAAATTGGAAACGGCATCCAGTAAATACTGAACATTAAAAGCAACCGATAAAGACGACCCTAAATATTCAGTAATTAATTCCTCTTCTGCTTCATCATGGTCAGGATTATGAGTACTGATTTTAAGACTTTCATTATCAAGATCAAAGGATACGCCTTTAAATTTTTCGTTAGATAAAATAGCGACGCGTGTCAGTGCTTCTTTTAAAAGTTGTCTTTGAATATGAACTGGGCTAAAAAATTCTTGTTGAAATACTTTACTGAAATCAGGATATTTTGAATCAACAAGCTTAGCTGAAAAAATAATATTTTTAATAAAAACACGTACATTGTTAGTTGAAAACTCTATTTTCAATTCAACTTCGGGGTCATCAAGTAAACGACTAAGTTCAAGGACACCTTTTCTTGGAATAATAATACGTGCGTCAAAGCCGGTGGCTTGATCCAGAATATCTTCGTAAATAGATAAGCGATGACCATCAGACGCAACCAATTTTAATTTGCTATTGGAGACATGTAGCAACAAGCCATTCAAGTAGTAACGTACATCTTGATTAGCCATACAAAAAACAGTCTTATCAAATGCTTTTTTAAATTTGCCGGAATTAATAAAAAGATGGTTTTCTAATTCTGATTCAGAAAATTCGGGGTAATTATCAGCTGGCAGACAACTCAAGGAAAAGCGACTGCGACTGGAGGTGATTTTTACTTTAGATGAACCCGTTATTGACAGCGATTCTGTACCCATATCTATTCCGGGTAGATTTTCTTGTAATTCAAATTTAATTTCAGCCCCATTGGGCAAAAGTCGACAAATATCTAAAAACTTTCTAGCCGGGACGGTAATTGATCCAGAGGAAACTGCTTGAATAGAAATCCTTGCAATGATCTGAATTTCTAAATCTGTGCCAGTTAAAATTAATTGATCATCTTCAATGACTAAAAGCACATTCGAAAGAATAGGCATGGTTTGCCGTTTTTCGATTACGCTAACAATTTGCTGCAAAGGAAGCAGAATTTCTTCTCTATTAATAATAAATTTCATAAAAGAATAGTTTTATATTATTACTATTAGTTATAAAGGAAACTGTTGAAAACAGATTTTTATCCTTAATAATCAATTAGCTATGTTGTTATAAGAGTTGTGGATAAAAATGCAATTTAAAATGTATGAAAAGTTGATAAATCGTAGTCTTCAATAAATAATCAGTTTATCCACAACTTAATCTCTATCAAAGTGACAGAGTTCTCAACAGGTTGGAATAATCCTCCGCAATTTTTGTATCAGCTTCTTTTAAAGCGGTAATTCTTTTGCAGGCATTCATAACAGTCGTATGGTCACGTCCACCAAAAGCATCGCCAATTTCAGGAAAACTGTGTGAGGTTAATTCTCTGGCAAGGCTCATAGCAATTTGACGAGGACGTGTTATGGATTGTTTTCTGTTTTTTGAAGATAGATCCGCTATGCGAATTTTAAAATATTCAGCGACTGTTTTTTGAATATTGTCGATATTAACGAGCTTATCTTGTAAGGAAATTAAGTCATGCAGTGCTTCTTTCGTAAATTCGATTGTTATTTCACGGCCTGTGAATTGTGCGTTAGCGATGACACGCCTTAAAGCGCCTTCAAGATCTCGGACATTGGAAGGAATTCTTTTGGCAATAAAAAATGCAACATCTTGGGTAAGTTCAATATCAACAAACGCAGCTTTTTTCATTAAAATAGCAGCCCTGGTTTCCATGTCTGGTGGTTCAATTAAAACAGGAAGACCCCAGCCAAATCGAGATTTTAATCGATCTTCCAGACCAATAATTTCTTTTGGATATTTGTCACAGGTTAAAATTACCTGGTGTTTTTTTTCCAATAAAGTATTGAAGGTATGAAAAAATTCTTCCTGTGAGCGCTCTTTTCCGGCAAAAAACTGTATATCATCAATTAATAACACATCAACATTCCGATAATATTCTTTGAAAGCATTAATTGAGTTTTGTTGCAAAGCTCTAACCATATCCTGAACAAATTTTTCAGAATGTAGATAAATAACAGTAGCTGAGGGATTTTTTTGTAAGACTGCATTACCAACAGCATGCATTAAATGAGTTTTACCTAAACCAGAGCTACCATAAATTAATAAAGGGTTATAAGCCTTACCTATATTTTCAGAAACCTGAAGTGATGCAGCTCTGGCCAATTGATTTGATTTACCTTCAACAAAATTATTAAACGTAAAAGCCTTATTAAGAAAGTTTGGGCTTGTTTTAGGAGCTTCTGCAGGCTTTCCAATTTTATTTACCGGCATCGTTGAGGAAGTCTTGGTGCCTATCTCAAGACTTAAATTTAATAAACCATTGGAAAATTCATAAATAGTTTCTTCAATTTTTGCTAAATGATGTTCTTTGACCCAATCCAGTACAAATCGGTTTGGGGCAAGTAATTTAATTTGATCATCAATCTCAATGGCTTGAAGAGGCCGTATCCATGTACTAAAGTCAGAACTTGAAATTTCATTTTCAAGTTTTAAAAGACAAGTATTCCAAATTGAACTCATTGAATTTATAAAAAGTTGATTGTAATAAATAAAGTAAATTAATATATCTCACTATACAGTAATAAAACATTACGCTACAGAATTGACAGGACTTAGGTATTATTTTATCATCTGCAGTCTTTTTTATCTGTTTTTGTTAACACGCATCCGATTAGGCCCTAAGTAAAATGAAAAGAACATACCAACCCAGTAAAATCAAACGCGCTAGAACCCATGGTTTTCGTGCAAGAATGGCAACAGTCGGTGGCCGCAGAGTTATCAATGCTCGTAGGGCTAAAGGGCGCGCCCAGTTAACTGTTTAATTGATGGTTGTGTGGCTGAAGAAGATTTTAGTTTCTCCCCGCAGTTACGTTTAAAAAAACCAGCTGAATATAAAAAGGTTTTTGCTAAGCCTGTAAAATCAAGTGACCAATATTTTACTTTATTAGCCATAAAAAATGATTTCGATCATCCTAGGCTAGGCTTGGCAATTGCTAAAAAAAATATAAGAAAGGCAGTACACAGGAATGTGATTAAACGAACTGTCCGGGAAAATTTTAGGATAAAACAACATAATCTAGGCAATATTGATATTGTTGTTTTGGCTCGTAGAGAAGCCGTTGATGCTCCACTGGATTTATTAAGAAAGTCCTTGGAAAGACATTGGCTTAAGTTGGTATCCAGATGCGATTCATGCTCATAGCAATTATAAGGTTTTATAAATATTTTATTAGCCCTTTGCTTGGCAACAGTTGTCGCTTCTATCCAAGTTGTTCAAGTTACTCTCTGGAAGCGCTTCAGCTCCATGGGGCCATTATTGGCTCTTATCTCACTCTAAAAAGATTATTAAGATGCCATCCCTTTCATGAAGGTGGCATTGATCCCGTTCCGGAAAAATTTGGTAATAAGAATGGATAATATAAGATTTATACTGATCGTTACTTTTGTAATGCTTGTTATTATGTTGCAACAAGCCTGGCAACTCGATTATGGCCCAAAACCAGAAGTTGCTACAATTACAGACCCTATTGCTACCAACACTAAAGCCGATTTACCTTCCGATCCGGCTGCTTCTACTCAAGAAAGCTCAGAACAAAATACCTCTGCCGTACCTTTGGCATCGTTATCATCTGCCAATATAATAACAGTCAAAACTGATGTGCTAGCGCTTGAAATTGATATGCAAGGCGGTACCATCCAAAATCTTGATTTATTGAATTATCCAACAGAAAAACCCAACAGCATAGTAAACAGTATTCGTGCAATGGTTGGTTTTCCCGCTTCAGAAAAAAATACCGCTCCGGTAAGATTATTTGACAGCAATCAGGAAAAATTATTTGTTGCGCAAAGTGGATTGATTGCAGGTAGTGGTTTTGCTGCTGCACCGAGTCATCATTCTGTGTTTAAAAACACACAAACCCGTTATGAGTTAAAACCGGGCGAAGAAAGTTTATCAGTACCCATGACTTGGACTGATAACAATGGATTGAGTATTACTAAAGAATTTATTTTTAAACGTGGCAGTTACCAAATAGCGTTGGAACAAAAAGTTAAAAATGATTCTGATAAAGCTTGGTCCGGCAGACAATACAGTCAACTATTAAAAGTACCTGATACCAGCAGCGGTGGCGGTGGAATGCTAACTGGTGGTATGAAAGCTTTTGACGGTGGCGTTATTTACACGGAAAAAAGCAAATACCAAAAAATCAGCTTTAGTGATATGGCCGATGAAAATCTTGATGTTATCAACAAAGGTGGCTGGGCAGCTATGATCCAGCATTATTTTGCTTCTGCCTGGATTCCGCCTGTCGATCAGGATAATCATTTTTATACCAAAACTTTAAGTGATGGTCATTATGTAATTGGAACCTATTCGCCAGCAGTGACGGTGAATCCAAATTCAGAAACACAATTTGTTGCACAATTATTTGCCGGCCCAAAGATTCAACCGATGATGGAAAAATCAGCCCCTGGGCTTGAACTTACCGTTGATTACAGTTTTTTAACCTTTATCGGTAAACCGATTTACTGGTTGTTAAACCAAATTCATGATGCGGTTAATAACTGGGGAGTTGCGATTATTGGCGTAACCTTATGTATAAAATTATTGTTTTTTCCCTTGTCGCAAGCCAGTTACAAATCAATGGCTAAAATGCGTAAAATTCAGCCGCGTCTTAAAGAATTACAAGAGCGTTTCGCAGATGACAGACCACGTTTTAATACTGAAATGATGGGGTTGTATAAAAAGGAAAAAGTTAATCCATTAGGTGGCTGTCTGCCAATTTTGGTGCAGATTCCTGTCTTTATGTGTTTGTATTGGGTATTAAGTGAAACAGTTGAATTCCGTCAAGCGCCCTTTATGCTATGGATACAGGATTTATCGACACAAGATCCATTTTATATCTTGCCGGTTATCATGGGTATAACCATGAAAATCCAACAAGGTTTAAATCCTGCGCCGATTGATCCGATCCAGGCTAAAGTGATGAAGATGTTTCCTATCGTCTTTACCATTTTCTTCCTGTTTTTTCCGGCCGGCTTGGTGTTGTATTGGGTGATCAATAACACACTGTCAATTATTCAACAAACTTATATCACCAAACAAATCGCTAAAATGCCTTAATCCGGACTAATAACTTTAGTGTGGATATAAAAAATCCCGATACCATAGCAGCCATTGCAACACCGCCAGGGAATGGCGGTGTTGGTATCATTCGAATATCAGGGGCTTTGGTCCCTGACATCGCCAAACAACTTACTCAAAAAGCATTAATTCCAAGACTAGCTGTGTATTCATCGTTTAATGATGACAATGGCAGCATCATTGATTCTGGTATCATGCTTTATTTTCCTGCACCCGCTTCCTACACCGGCGAAGATATTCTTGAACTTCAAGGTCACGGCGGTTCAGTGGTCTTGGATATGCTCTTACGGCGGGTATTATCGCTAGGCGCCCGCTTGGCCAATCCCGGCGAATTTACCGAACGTGCTTTTTTAAATAACAAACTTGATTTGGCTCAGGCCGAAGCGGTTGCCGATTTAATTGAAAGCAGCACCGAACAATCCGTGCGTTCCGCACAAAAATCCATGCAGGGCGTTTTTTCAGTTCAAATCAATGAAATGGTCGAAGAACTGACCGAGCTTAGAATCTATGTAGAAGCAGCTATTGATTTTGTCGATGAAGAAATCGATTTTCTTACTGATGGTGTGGTCGAAAACAGGATAATAAAGCTCCAGCAAAGCTTGGAACAAATCCAAAAAACCGCCCAACAAGGTCGCTTGTTACGCGACGGCATGACCGTGGTTTTGGCCGGCAAACCCAATGCCGGTAAATCCAGCTTGCTCAATGCCTTGGCCGGACATGATGCCGCGATCGTCACCGACATCGCTGGAACCACGAGAGACGTGTTAAAAGAACGAATACAACTGGACGGCATGCCCTTGCATATCATCGATACTGCCGGCTTACGTGACAGTGACAACGCGATAGAACAGGAAGGCATTCGCAGAGCACACCTGGAAATCAAAAACGCAGATAAAATTTTGTTACTGATCGATGCCAGAGATCCTGAAATCGAATCGATATTAGCAACTTTGCCCTCTGACAACATTACCCGAATTTACAATAAAATTGATCTGTTAGACTTAAGGCCGGAAATAAAACACACTGAAACCGGTACCCAAATCTATCTATCCATTAAAACCAGCAGCGGTATGGAGTTATTAAAACAACACTTAAAACAAAGTGTCGGTTTTAATGAAGCCACCGACGATGTTTTCATCGCCCGAAGACGACACATAGAAGCCTTAAACAAAGGTCATGAGTTTGTTGCAAGCGCCTTAAACCAATTAACAGGCAGTAAAGCCGGAGAACTGGTCGCCGAAGATCTAAAACAAGCCCAAATGAGCCTGGCCGAAATCACCGGCACCGTCAGTTCTGATGATTTATTGGGAAAGATTTTTTCCAGTTTTTGTATAGGAAAGTAACTAGGTAAAGCAACCGAAAACAACAAGCAAACCTTGCGCCTAGTGTATTGGTACAACAGTTGGAGGGATGAAAACGGAAAGCTTAAATATGATCGAAAATTAAAGAAATTGGATTTATACCTACACACCCACCCAAAAACCAAACCAGAAAAACAGCACAATAAAGAAACGCTTCTACTAGCCGAACAGATCAAAGCTAAGCGCATAGCAGAGACTGCAAGTGGTCAGCATGGATTTACCGATACCAACAAATTAAGCACTAACTTTTATAGTTTCTTCAATAAGGTTATGGAGACGAAGAAGATTAACAATAATTTCTGGACAATTATTTAGCATTATATACAATGCATTTTATCTTAAATTAATTAATTGCATTATATATAATACATTATGTATTTAGACGAAATCGGCCTAGTTATCAAGACGGCTAGAAAAAGCAGAAGAATTACCCAAGAAACTCTAGCTTCTCAGTTGCACATGAGCAGAGCTACACTATCTGGGATTGAAAAGGGAACCATTAATGAGATTGGTATCCGCAAAATTTTTGCTATCTGCGATGCATTGGGGCTCGAGTTGTTGGTCCAAACTAAAACAGCTAGACCGACTTTGCAGCAACTGATCAAAAGAAACCGCGAAGAGGGCGGCCATGATTGAAATATTTGTCGATCAGAAACCTATTGGAATTTTATACAAATCTGACCTAGATATTGGCGTATTCTATTTCGGATATTACCCACTTTCTCTGTCGAAAGATGCGGTATCATTAACAATGCCTGTTGTGAGTGATCCTTATCCCTATAATTTTAAGCATCAACTGCATCCTATTTTTGATATGAATTTGCCAGAAGGTGAGCTTAGAAATCATCTTTTTAGGCAATTTAGCAAGGCAATCCCAGATTTCGATGACCTGGCGTTACTAGGGATTCTAGGCAAGCACCAGATCGGTAGACTACGATTTAATTTAAGCGATAAAGAGTTAACAAATGTTCCAGCGCAAAGCGTGAGTGAACTAATAGCCTATGATGGTGCGGAGGATTTGTTTGATAACCTGCTCAACCGCTATGCTGCTTATTCTGGTATCTCGGGCGTCCAGCCTAAAGTGCTATTGCGAAATAGTGATGAAGGAACTGTAAAACGCGTTACTCATCGCGATGCTACACATATTGTTAAAGCATGGAATCCCAATGAAAGTCCACAATTAGCGGCCAATGAGTATTTTTGTATGCGTGCGGCCAGTTATGCAAAGCTAGAAGTGCCAAACATTAGCATCTCAGAAAACGGCAAGTTTCTGATTATTGAGCGCTTTGATTTTGATGGGGATAATTATCTGGGCTTTGAAGATTTTTGCGTACTCAATGGTAGGGCATCAGAAGAAAAATACAAAGGTTCGTATGAAAGCATCACCCGATGCATTAAAGAGTATGTGTCGCCTGAGTGCCTTTCATCAGATCTTGAGTCCTTCTTTAAATCGCTCACCCTGTCTTGCGCTGTAATGAATGGTGATGCGCACTTAAAGAATTTTGGTGTACTGTATGCCGACACACAAGCTACTGTAAAATTGTCGCCAACTTATGATATCGTTACGACAACTGCCTATATTCTAGGAGACTCATTGGCTTTAACGTTGGGGGGATCTAAGGCTTGGCCTAAAGAAAAGGCGCTAGTGAAGTTTGCAGGCCAGTACTGCAACATAACAACTAGTCGAGCAAAAGAGTTGATGAGTGAAGTTGCGGAAGGTATGGTCAGTGCATCGCATGATATGGTGGAATATATTAAACACCATGAGCAATTTAGAGGAGTTGGTG
>CANNLO010000073.1 GCA_947505055.1 Methylococcaceae bacterium
ATGACTTAACTGACCCTCAGCCTCCGACCGTAAAACATTTGAATCAATTACACTGGAATGCATATGGAGATCTCAGGTTGTTTTGCTATTTAAAACACTATACCATCTAAACGTTAGGAATATATTTATTATTTCAAAACTGAAATTTATGAAAAAAGTTTAATATTTAGATAGATAGATAGATAGATAGATAGATATTTTTTTAACGTAAGAAATAAGCGGCTAAGTCATTTAAAGCAATCCATTTTACAAGCATTTGACCTGCTATTTTCTCAGCAGAATATTCTTAACTGCTCTTAGGGCAGAAGTAGCCGCCCCATTGGAATGAGTATCCTCGGTAAAATCACCCGCAAAGTAAATCCGACCTTGGGGAACTCTTAAGGAATCAGAAAGGCTATCGAATCGTGATCTACCAACAGGCCAAGAAGCAATGGCGCGTGGATGGTAACGGTAAAAAGTCATTTGTTTGACCGACCGGCCAAATCCAGGCCATTGTTTTTCAAAGGCTTCAATAATCGTTTTTTGATCGTCCTCCAAACCATTGACACGACTGTTAAAACGATCGGCATACGCACCTGTAATCAGTAAATTTAATAGGGCATCTTTATGGGGTTCAGATTGCCCCTCATAAATTACGCCCAAAGGACCATCGGTAAGCACAGGAAGAATACTTTCGTTGTTATGCTTCCAAAAATGACTGGCTTTAGCATCTACCAATACATGAGCCGTAAAATAAGAACCGCCGGTTTGTGTTTTTATCGCCTCTCTTCTGTCCGGACTTAGCGGCGGAGTAAATTGAATATCATCTAGCTTAAACAAAGGAATGGTAGTAATAACGTAATTCGCCCGATAAACATGCTGTTGAAAATTACCCGTGTCATTAGTTGTTACCTCAACTCCGGCATCAGTGGATTTAATATGTGTAACCAGCTGATTGAGGCGAATATTGTCAGCACCGATAAAATCGGCAATGGTTTGCGCGGCACGTTGATTACCGCCAACCACATGATTAGGTGACTGGCCTTCGCCCGAGAAAAAATGCCATTCGGCAATACCATCCAAGGCACTGATTTTTTGCCAGGCAACACCATATTCCGGTTCGGTTTCGATACGAACAAATTCTTGCGTCCTGGCTGACAGACCACTTTTATCATGAATCCACTCGGCAAAAGATATCTCTTTAAGCGCCAACAGTGAATCAGTCAAAGGCCGAACTTCCAGCTGCTTATAGAGCGCCACCATTGTTTCATCCCACTTTTTGTAGGCTTTAAATTCATCGGTACTAATGACTGACTTTAAAAAATCCAAATTGCTTTTATGGTGAAAAGGGTAGAGTTTGCCTTGATAATAGAAACTTGAAAAACTAGTGTATGAAGTTTCCAAAGGAACTTTCAAGACGCGCATAATCTGTAGCGCCGGGTTACTTTCCCAAAACTCTTCCAAGCCCACTTCAGCGTGAGCATTATCAGCATAAGTAGCCGTGCGTATGCGTCCGCCGACATGCGGACTCATCTCAAGTATGACTGCAGATTTACCGGCTTTTTTTAGGTAATAGGCGGAACTTAAGCCTGATAGACCCGCGCCAACAATCAAAACGTCCGCTGTGTTTTCCTCGGCAAATACTATTTCCGTTATAAGACTTAATAAAACCGCCATTAATAAAAATCGGTACAGCGTAGTATTCAACGTACTGACCATGCTAATTATCCATTGATTTATATTTGATATTAAAAATACAACTGAAATAGTTTGCCGTATATTTTAATTGCATTTATCACAAAAATATTTTTACATTAAAAATAAGTTATAAAACCCTCAAGTTATGAAGCTTAGCGGGTTTTAGTATTCGGCCATTTATAGCCAACTTCCGCTGTAATAACTCTTCTGACTATCACGCACTCAAAACAAATCATAAATCGACCACCATAAACACGCCATATCTTCTCAATGCTTGTTAATGATTGTCCAGAAAAAAGAAAGGCTGAATATATCCAGGCTTCAGCAGGCACTTTATTAAAAAACAATTAAGATTGAGAAAGCCTTGCTTAACTTAGCATATTATAAGCAAGACAACGGATTAATTAAGGCAATTAATTACATGTTATGACGATAAAGCATTTTAGTTAAGCGCTGAAAAATCCATTAAGCGACCATTAAGGTTATAGCGAATAACATCATCTTAACTTTTAAAACTCGCCCACTATTTAAACAAAGAACTTCCACACATATATTACATAAGGAATAATTCAGTGAAAAAAATTCTATTATTAAATGCGCTTTTTGCTCTTGCACTCATAACGTCACCCTATGCGTCGGCAGATAGAGAACATCATGGTAGAGGACATCATAGATCTCATTATTCAGAGGATGGCAGACATTATCCGCAGCAACAATATTCAAACTATCAAGACCCTCGCTCCCATCAAGGTTTGGCGGGTGGCGTTATCGGCAGCGTTTTAGGATATGAAATCGGTAATGGCAACCCAGTCGCTACCGGGCTGGGCGCAGCTGCGGGATCATATCTCGGCAACGGAATGGCTGGAAGACGCTAAAATCTGATTTAAGGGCTATTTTATTTTGTAAAATAAATTTTAAGAGAGATCATCCCATGAAAAAACTGCTTACCTTAATAAAATTAACTGCCGTTATTATTCTGTTTTCACCAGCGATATATGCTGATGACGACGATTGGGGCGGACATCATGGCCACGGTTGGGGTCACCACCATCACCGTCACCATCGTCACTATGATGACGGCTATTATCCGCAGCCACGGTATAATTATTATCCCCAACCTCAGATTAACTATTATCCGCCACCGCAAATCAATTATTACCCACCACAACCTGTTTATTACCAACAACCTTACGATCAACGCTCACACCAGGGACTGGCGGGCGGCGTCATAGGTGGCGTGTTAGGTTACGAAATGGGAAGCGGCAACCCTATTGCTACCGGTCTGGGTGCAGCGGCTGGGTCTTTTTTAGGTAACGAAATGAACGGCGGATATAGATGATCAGTATAACTATTATCTATTAGTTAACATCGATCTTACACTGAACTCAGTAACAATCAGGCTTACTGTGCACTGGATTTAGAGAGAAACGAAAGACTTTTTTCTTTTGGATACTTTTCTTGGGCAAAGAGAAGTATCTCTCTTCACAAACTAATTACATCTACATCCCAAAAAAAACATACAAGGCAATGATTGCAAGGCCAAATCCTATCACTTTGATCTTATTGATCAAAGATTGTTCTCGCCAAAAAAAATTCAAGCTCGATTTCTTAATTGACCAGTAACGAAAATGTTTTCTTTTAAGCTTTAGAAAAAAGGGTGGCAATTTCCGCCAAAGTTGATAAAAACCAAAACCAAAAACGCAGAATATTATATAAAACACAATAATCTGCGTTTGATGCAGGTCTGTTTCGAAAAGATGTTCGATTAAATGATCAAGATTGGACTCAATAAACTCAAAAGCAAGATGGGTAAACTCCAGAAGCAATTCAAATAGAAAATGAACCAGTTCGAACAATAATCCGAATATGGCATCCGGAGCAGCTAAAACTGCCAGGATTACCGCAAGAAAACAGCCATTCAACCAGGTTTGGCGCAATTTCTTTTTTTCGCCATAGGTAATCAGCAACTCTTGATCTTCGGATTTTAAATTAACAAAATGCGCGCCAACAAAACTAGGATAATCTTCATTACTATCCTGATCGATTTTGCAATAAACCACCCGGGCGTAAGTTAAAATTTCCTTTGCCTTTGATTCCAGCTTTATCTTCATGGCAAGATAATCGCCTTGTTCAAGCGGATCTTCACACAAAAAAGCAATGCCACTTGCACTGATATTAACATTGAGCGCGTCATTGGCCACAAAGTCAGCACCGGCTGGCCAGTTCTCATCCAAACTGGGCAATTGATAAGTGGAAGCTAATTCGTCAGAATTAAAAGATCTACGTTTATCAAATGAATCATCGTAAACAGGTTTAAGCTCAGGGAGCTGGTTGTTATCTATTTTTTTATATAAAAGACCCGCTTCTTCATAAACCCGAAAGAAACCTCTTCTATTTTTAGTCTTAACCATGTTGACCTTATCCATAATCTACAACCATTAAACCTTTTTATTGTTCGGATTTGATTACTTTACACAACTCAGATACTACGTAAAAACCACAAGATATGTTCAACACGAGCAAGCTTCATTACATATGAAACTCGGCCGCATTCGGGTACCGTGGCAACCTATTAAATATTTTTATTTCACCACGAACCCGCAATTCTTTACAGTATAATAAATTTCAAGCACAACTTATAAACTTACTCAGCCTACCCAAACCCTGGCGTTTCTAAACAGTCGCATCCAGGCACCATATTCGTCCCAATCTTCGGGGTGCCAGGAATTCTGAACCGCTCTAAAGCAACGTTCAGGATGCGGCATCATTATGGTAAAGCGTCCATCCGTAGTAGTAAGCCCAGTTATACCGAAGGGTGAACCATTTGGGTTTGCCGGGAACTCAGTGGTTAATTCGCCGTAATTATCGACGTAACATAAAGCAACGGCACCCGCTTCAAGCGCAAGAACCGGGTCAGTTAAAAATTCTGCCCGACCTTCGCCATGCGCAATCGCAACTGGCATTCTTGAGCCTTCCATGCCGGCAAAAAATATCGAGGGTGATTTTTGTACTTCAACCATCGCGACCCGCGCTTCAAATTGCTCAGAATTATTACGCATAAAACGCGGCCAATGTTCGGCACCGGGGATTATATCCTTTAATCCCGACATCATCTGACAGCCATTACAAACGCCTAAGCCAAAAGTGTCAGGCCGCTGAAAAAAGGCAGCAAACTCGTCACGGCAACGCTGATTAAACAGTATCGATTTTGCCCAGCCACCGCCAGCGCCCAGGACATCACCATAAGAAAAGCCACCACAGGCAACCAAACCGGTGAAATCGGCCAGACTCACCCGACCATGAACAATATCACTCATGTGCACATCGATACTGGTAAAGCCAGCACGATCAAAAGCAGCAGCCATTTCCACATGGCCATTAACGCCTTGCTCACGCAAAATGGCCACTTTGGGTCTGGCTGATTCTTTAAAGGGAAGCGTCACATCGTCATTGACCGGGAAGGTCAGTTCCACATGTAAACCGGGGTCCTCATCATCGGTGATCCGTTCAAACTGTTGTTGTGCACAGACCGGATTATCACGCAAAGCTTGCATTTTATAACTGAGTTCAGACCAAACATTCTGCATCTTGGCTCGACTTGCTGAATAAATGGCTTCGCCCTTAAACCGGATCGTCAGTTGCTGATCTTCTTTAACTTTACCGATGACATAAGTACAATCAATTAATCCGGAGTCTTGTAAAAATGCTACGACTTCCTTACATTCACTTTGCCGCACTTGCACTACAGCACCCAATTCTTCATTAAACAAGGCTGCAAAGATATCATCGCCCAAACAATCAAGCTTTAAAGTTATACCCAACCTGCCAGCAAACATCATTTCCGTGACTGTAGCCAGTAAACCGCCATCGGAACGATCATGGTAACTAAGTAATTTATCCTGGCCATTCAAGGTCTGAATCGCATCGAAGAAAGCTTTTAACAAACCTACCTCATCCAGATCAGGACAATCATCGCCAAGCTGATTGTAAACTTGCGCCAGTACTGAACCACCCAAACGGTTTTTACCTGCGCCAAGATCAATCAGAATCAAAGCACTGTCTTCATCCGGAACATTGCGCAGTTGCGGTGTCAGTGTTTTAGTAATATCAACAACCGGCGCAAACGCAGTAATCACCAAGGACAAGGGTGAAGTCATGATCTTTTCGATTTGTGCAACCGGCAAGATTACCGGGATATCAAAAGTCGGCTCTAGGATTTGCTCTGCTTCCTCGATCAGCATGATCGTATCTTCCAAGCCCTCTTCCAGAGGTCGACATGACTCCGCAACATTGACCGGAATCTTTACGACACTAGTCTCATCCTTAACATTTTCTTTCCAAACGGTTTTCATCGACAAGGAATCCTTGCCCACCGGTATCGCAATACCCAAAGCCGGACATAACTCCATACCTACTGCTTTGACGGTATCAAATAAAGCGGCGTCTTCGCCCTGATAACCGGCTGCAGCCATCCAGTTGGCGGAAAGCTTTATCTTTTTAAGCGACTCTATGCTGGCCGCAGCGATATTGGTGATGGCCTCGCCTATCGCCATACGACCGGATGCCGGCGCGTCAATCACGGCAATCGGCGAGCGCTCGCCCATGGCCATGGCTTCACCTGCAACAGCGTAAAAGCCCACAGCGGTAACCGCCACATCTGCGACCGGCACTTGCCACGGCCCAACCATTTGATCTCGCGCAACCAGACCGGTTACGGAACGGTCACCAATATGTATCAAAAAGCTTTTATCAGCGACAGCCGGAAATGACAAAACCCGTCTGACTGTTTCGTTCAAAGTAATTCTGCTAATATCCAGCCTTTTGGTTTTAGGCGCGACATGCTCAACTTTACGGTGCATTTTCGGCGGTTTACCAAATAACACCGACATCGGAATATCGACTGGTTTATCGTTAAATAACTCATCGTTTAACGACAAATGTTGTTCATCCGTCGCTACCCCTATCACCGCAAACAAACAATGTTCACGTTCGCAAAAACCGCTAAATAATTCAAGAGCTTCAGGCTTGATGGCAACCACATAACGCTCCTGGGCTTCATTGCACCAGATTTGCATCGGCGACATGCCCAGATCGGCATTGTGAACTTTGCGCAATTCAAAACGACCGCCGCGCTCACAGTCATGGATGATTTCAGGAACAGCATTAGACAAGCCGCCCGCACCAATATCATGAATGGAAACAATTGGCGTATCGTGGCCCAGTGCATTGCAATGATTGATCACTTCCTGACAACGGCGCTCCATTTCAGGATTTTCCCGTTGCACGGAGGCAAAATCTAAATCTTCCGTTCCTTCGCCGGAAGCTTGAGAGGAAGCGGCACTACCACCCAATCCAATTAACATGGCTGGGCCACCCAAAATAATAATCAGCGATCCGGCCGGAATCGGCTGCTTTTGAACCAACATGGGGCGAATATTTCCCAGTCCGCCCGCAATCATAATGGGTTTATGGTAACCGCGAAATTCATTGATACTACCCGGTACCGCTTGCTCAAAACTCCTGAAATAACCTGCCAGATTGGGTCTGCCAAATTCATTATTAAAAGCGGCTCCTCCCAACGGGCCTTCAAGCATAATCGTTAACGCCGAGGCAATGCGTTCGGGTTTACCATTGTCGGCTTCCCACGGTTGCGGATAACCGGGGATTTTTAAATGTGACACGGAAAAACCCGTTAAGCCGGCTTTAGGTGCAGAACCGCGCCCTGTCGAACCTTCGTCGCGAATTTCCCCGCCGGAACCGGTTGCGGCACCCGGATAAGGCGAAATGGCAGTTGGATGATTATGGGTTTCGACCTTCATCAACAAATGCGCATCTTCTTCCTGATAGGCATATTCGCCAGTATTGGGATTACGGATAAAAACCTTTGCACTTGAACCGACCATAACAGACGCATTATCACTATAAGCCGACAAAATGCCGTCCGGGTTCTGTTGTGCGGTATTACGGATCATGCTGAACAAGGATTTAGCCTGTTCAACACCGTCAATCGTCCAGTCAGCATTAAAAATCTTGTGACGACAGTGTTCGGAATTGGCCTGAGCAAACATCATCAATTCAACATCAGTTGGATTTCTGCCCAGGGCTTGAAAACTGTCAGTTAAATAAGCAATTTCATCTTCCGACAAAGCCAGACCCAGTTCCGAATTGGCGTTTATCAGCGCTTCTCGTCCTTGCTCCATAATAGCTACTATCAATAAAGGCTTGGGCTCATGATGTATGAATAACTCCGGTTCACTATCGCCGTCCAAAACGGTTTGCGTCATACGATCATGCATTAGTGCTTTGACTGCCGACGATAAGGGCACAGTGCAATCCAGAGTGAATTCGATGCCTCGTTCAATGCGCTTAACTTCAGACAATCCACACCGCTGGGCAATTTCGGTCGCTTTACTGGACCAGGGTGAAATCGTTCCTGAGCGTGGCACGATCAATAAACGTTGCCCGGAAATGGGCTCAGCCATGTGCTCTGACCCGTAGGTCAATAATTGCTGCAATATTTCGGCTTGATCTTGATTCAAATCATGTTCAAGATCGACGAAGTGAATAAATTGAGCGTTGATGGACTTGATTTCAGGCTCAATGAGCTGAAGCTCAGCCAGAAGCTTATTGATGCGAAAATGAGATAGAGCAGAGGTTCCAATGATTTTTAGCATGTGAGAAATTCAGGTACAAGATACAAAGTACAAGGCACAAGATACAAAATGCAAGGTGCAATAATGGTATTTAACCTTGAACCTCGCCCCTTTGACCTTGAACCTTAATCTATATTTTAGCTGATAAATCAGCTTTTATGGTGTTATGTAATAAGTTCAACAAGCTTAAACTCGCTTCATCAGCGATTGACTTTTCATCTTTGTCGAGAATAATGACGTCAGTTTGCCCGTTGTTTTCACTCAATTTGAGAATATATTGACGCTCTTCGCTAACAAATCCTTTGAACAAAAAAGTTATTTCATCCAAAAATGAATCATCTTCCATTGGCTGTTTGTTTGGATCAAACCGGACATGAAACAAGGCTTTTTCCTGGTTTCGATCAGTTACTTCAAGATTTTTTCTGCTTAACGCTTTTCCTACCATACGCCAGGCTGTAGATGAAGGCACGTTAATTTGGAGGCGTTTGGTTCCCTGCTCGGCATCAATCAAGGCAACCTTGATTGATTTGGGATCAACCGCAGGAACCTCGTCAATTTGAGGTTTTGCATGTGTAGCCTCAAGCGCTTCGACAGGCGCAGCAACAACTGGAACAGGCGCTTTAGCCAATGAATTGACAGCAAGATCGGGTGGTAAAATCAAAGGCGGAATTTCAGTCGTAAACTGATAATCTCTTTCTTTGTCCGGAAAGTAGGTTTTTATAGTACTGCAAGCTGATAAATTAATTAAAACAGCTGTGAGGGTGACTAAGCCAAGTTTTATCTTCATAACACCACTTCTGCCTGACGCAGGGCATCACGAACCGCTTCAAAACAATTTTCAGTCAACCAGGTTAACGGCAAACGTATCCCCTTGGGCATCAGACCCATCTCGGCAACCGCCCATTTAACCGGAATCGGGTTGGATTCTATAAAAAGTTTCTGGTGTAAGTCTGCGAGCTTTTTATCGATGACCAGTGCAGTTTCACTGTCACCGACCATTGCAGCCATAATCATATTATGTACCAATTTTGGGGCTACATTACCGGTTACCGTAATACTGCCATTACCGCCTAACAAACAAAATTCACGACTGCTTGCATCATCGCCGGTATAAATAGCAAAATCATCGCCAACCAAATCACGAATTTGTTTAACCCTGGATAAATCGGCGGTCGCCTCTTTTACACCCACAATGTTTCTGATGTGGGACAATCGACCGACCGTTGCGGGAAGCATATCGCAAGCAGTCCGGCCTGGTACATTATAGAGAATCTGCGGAATATCGACTGCCTCGGCAATAGCTTTATGATGCAGATATAAGCCTTCCTGAGTTGGCTTATTATAATAAGGCGTAACAATCAGACACGCATCAACCCCCACATCTTTGGCCAATCGGGTTAAAGTAATGGCTTCCGTCGTTGAATTGGCACCAGTCCCCGCTATTACCGGTATCCTGCCTGCAACAAAATCAACAACTGATCTTATTACGCCAATGTGCTCTTCCTCATCCAGGGTCGCCGACTCACCCGTAGTACCAACGGCTACCAGTGCATCTGTACCCTCGGCGATATGAAACTCCACCAACCTTTTTAAGCTTTCGTTATCCACCGCGCCGTTTTCGTACATCGGTGTCACTAACGCTACGATACTACCTTGAATCATGAAATCTCTCGATTAGAATGTATGCTTTTTACAATAATTGACCTCATTATAACAAGCAAATAGCATTGTAGGGATGGATTTATCTTTGCCGTTAAATAAGCAACTGGCTAAGCCTTACTATACAACAGCACTGAATTAAGGGCAATTTGCTACACAAATCTGCTGATCCAGACTCTCTGATGAGAGTCGTAGCTTACGTTTAAACTTTTTATTGTCCTGTTTGGAGCAATTTACAGCGCATAATAAGCCGCTATACGTTTGTCCGGAGAGGCTGGCAACTTTGCCGGATAACCCTGAAAAACAAGGTGCGCTGTAATGCTTGCTGCTCATGATCTTGATAGATTTATGCCCGGTTATATAACTGCTTTAAGACATCTACCTACACAGAATAATAACGAATGCCGACATTTCAGATATTTAACAGCGACATTATCTTTGCAGCCTCCCCCATCTAGAATCCGGATTCAAAAGCCAGGCTACCATCAGATAAATCCTAAAGATATATTCAATAGACAACCCGCTTATATGGGTCGGGTTTTCTCAAAATCGATGATTATTATTTCCTTGAATAGAACCACATTTGATAAACACTCAATACAATTTGCAACCCCATTGAAATACCCATTAATGCCCCACTGAAAACAACAACATAAGCAAATGAAGGCGTAGATTTAGTAATAAACCATGACAGCACATCCAGTAACATAGCCGCAAAAGGGATAATGACCGCTATTCTTTTTACAAAGATATTAAGGTCGCAAAGCAAAAATATTTTGCCTATAAAAAACAAAATAAAGGCTATACCAAACAAATGGATATGAGAGATCCGCACCAAAGTTGGTATTGATGCTCCGCCGCCATGAGCGACTTCAGACACCGTAGCGTAATGGGTTAAATCAGGTAAAGAAGGATTGATGCTTGGCGTATGGCACAAAATACAGTCACGATTTAAGATGGGTGCGATTAATTCGTTATATTCGGGCTCATCAGCGCCACGCTGGATCCAATGCAAGATAAGCTCCTGATCACCTTTAAACTTGAGATTCGGCTCCATAATGCCTTTTATAGCTGTACCTAAACGGGTTTCACTGTTTGAACCATGATAGCTAATGACCACATCTTCAATAGATAGCCCTGCTTTCCCATCACGCCCTTGATGGGTGTAATACATATTAGCGAGTGCCGCAAGATATCCCAACCCTATAGTAAGCAGGAAAACAGTATTTAATATTCTTTCACTAACTGAAATATCTTTAAAGCGAATGTAACTTCTTCTATCTACACGGATTTCTTTAGACATAATGGATTTGTAAAGACTAGGGATTTAATTCTTACGGAATATTTACAGGCAAAATTAAAGTTTATGCCCGTAATGTTATATAAAGCCTGACTATGATGATTTGAGGGGAATAAAAGTCTATTAATACTAACACATCAATCAGTTGATTGCTCGATATGGCACAAATGAAGATAGAAAAACCTTATAAATCCAGCCACCAAGTAAATTAACTATTTTGGGCTTTTTCTTTGTTTGTTTAGGAAAGCTCAAAGTGTTTTCCTTATCTTATAGTTACGCTATTGTTACCCTGTAATTTATAAGTCAATCCCAAACCAAAGCACGATACATCAATCAACTAATTGTATTATAAATATTAAATTTTTATTCTAATTCCGGAGGTACCGAATATTTCAGACCCTAATTAATTATCGACTAACTTAAGGCTAAATAATGGAACCAATGACTGAAGAAGACAGAAACAATATTCTCCAAAGCTCCCCAGTCGGGACTTCTGCTTTAATGGCAGCGGTAGTAGGCGGAATGGTCATTGCCTGGCTATTTTTATACTACGGAGTATTTTTACCTCCAAGCAAAATAGCAGCAAGATTAAAGCTATCTTTACGATAGAAGCTGCGAACTTTTGATTCCAGACTTCAATCATTCGAGTTTGCTATCGCGTCTCATCAAGTAAAGTGCGAAACTGGAAAAAATAATGCAAAACGCACTTAGTTAAGGCATCAATTTGTTAAGTTGCACAACTATGATGCAAATAGCCAGCAGAGCAATTAATAAGTAGCAATAAAACCGGGGCATTCAATTTGGCATCAATAATGCTTACTATTTAAATATATACTTCATGATGCCTCCTCCTGGACTAAGTCCCTTTAACGCTTTAGATTTTATCTAAGGCGTTTTTTTTGTCCAAAATATGAACACCAGCAGGTTTGCCTCGGTTAATCCTAACCCAGGTCAGCCAAAATCTTATCTCTTACCAATTGCCCGGATAAAGTCACCATCGGCATGCCACCGCCCGGATTAACACTACCACCTACAAAATACAAATTACTCAGGACGTTACTGCGCTGAGGCGTTTTAAAACCCAGGTTTTTAAACCGGTCTGCAACCACACCGTAAATTGAGCCCTGATTGGAATAATAATTTGCCTGTATATCCAAAGGCGTCCAACTTTCTTCACAGACGATGTGTTTTCTTAAATCCGTTAGCCCCATGTTTTCCAATTTAATTAATACCCTTTCGCGCATTGCGACATAATCATCGGCTGATAACGGTTTCTCGGGATCAAGATGCGGAATATGGGGCAGAATTTTAATAATTTCACAACCAGCAGGAGCTTGGCTGGCATCGCTTTTAACCGGAGCAACCAGATAAATAGTAGGATCATCAGATAGGCGATGGTCATGAAAGATGGCTTTAAAATGTTCTTGAGGATGAGCTGAATAGAAGAAATTATGATGTGCAAGTTGCGGGTAAATACGATCTACCCCCAGATGTAAAACCAGCCCGGAACAACTGGGAGCAAACTTTTCCAGTCGTTTGATTTCCTTGGCCTGATCTGTAAAAAGCTGCCGATATGCCGGAATGACTTCCATATTGGAGACAACAATATCTGCCGGAATAAGCCTGTCATCAGTCAAACGCACCGCTGTCGCACGACCCGCATTATGCCTGATTTCTGCTACTTCGCTATTAACATGAATATTTACGCCCAATTCCAGGGCAAGTCTTTCCAAAGCTTGCGCCATGCCATACATTCCGCCTTTGATATACCATAAACCATAACCGAACTGTATATAGGGTAATAAATTCATCAATGCAGGCGCATCATAAGGCGAAGAACCGACGTATTTTATGAAATAGTTTAGCACATCTACCAATTTTGGATCTTTGATAAAGCGCCTAACACCCTGATCCATAGACCGAAACACATCAAATTCCAGCAAGCTTTTGACTGGCCCATAATGTCTCAGCAAATCCCAGAATGAATCCAGCCCCTGTGCAAAATAACCGTCCTCGGTTACCTCGCAAAGTTTTTTTGAATAAGCCAGAAACTGCTCAAACTCCCGGAAAGTGTTCGGACCGAGTTTATCCAGTTCCTGTTTCATGATTACCGGATCAGAACTCAAATCCAGCGTACTGCCATCAGTAAAAAAATTCCGCCAATGTGGCTCAACACTTTCGATAGAGACGTAATCGTCCATATTTTTACCGGCACACTCAAAAAGCTTACGAAAAATATGTGGCATGGTCAGTATTGATGGCCCCAAATCAAAGGTAAAACCCTCTTTTTGTAGCACATTCAGCTTGCCCCCGACCTTATTATTCTTTTCCAGCAAATCAACACTGAAGCCTTCCGTCGCAAGGGAAATTGCTGCTGACAAGCCGCCCAGTCCAGCGCCAATCACTACGATATGCGTTTTATTATGCTCGTTCATCCAATCTTCTCTGTTGTATTCAAATAATAAAGGGAGTGAGCCCCTCGTTTCTTTTTATTATATGACAAACATGCCATTCGTCATGACAAACAAGTCAGTCATCGACGATCTTCTCTCATGAACAACAATTTCATAATTGAAATTCACAAGCAATCTGTAACTTCACATTAAATTTATTTCAATAACTATCTGATATATAAGTAAAAATATAAAATATTGACTACAGGAAATCCATGCCAAACATTTTGGCCTGAATATTGCTTTATTATTAATGAATCACTTATTTATAATCCAAACCAGTTAGAAGAACCGGATTAAAACTTAACTTAATTATAAAATCCTGTAGGTAGCCTAATGAAACATAGAAAACTTTTAATGATTTTGAGTCTAATCACTAGCGCACTAACATTTGAAAACAGCTTTGCATCAATATTGTTTTCCGATGATTTCCAAGGTAACTTGAGCCTGTGGAATAATACCAATTCCACAGGTATAATTGTTACTGACCCTCTTGATAGCGACGGCCACGCACTGGCATTCACCCGTTTTAGCAATGTTTTTATTTCATCAAAAAAAACCTTTACTTCAACCACAAGTGGAAATTTTATTTTATCCTATGACTACCTGGGACTTACTGAAGCCCAGAAAACAGGTGGCGGCTACGTCGGGATTAAAAACAGAAGCGGAACGACTTGGCTCTCCGGAGACAGCTTTACCCCTGGGTCTAATTCAAAGAAGACCCCATTATTCAGCAATCCAGACGACGGCCAATGGAATCATGTAAGCTTTACATTTACTTCTTTGTCGGCGGTACAACTTAAATTGGAGCAATGGGAAGGAAAAAGTGATGTATCTAAAACTGCTTTATTTAAAAATTTAGTTTTGACTGATAGCAACGGAGAAAGTCCTGCAGTTGCAGCTGTACCAATAACAAGAACAGTCTGGCTAATGATGACCGGATTAATTGGTGTATTAGGTCTAAATCGTCGTAAAGCCTCAATTACAGCCTAACATCAATAGGCCTTAATAATCATTATCCTCGATGTTACAAAATAACAATCGAGGACAATAATCATCTATTTAAAATCCAAATCAGAAAGTTTTGCCAATGCTGGCGTAAATTCAATGAGGCATAACCGCGAAATGCCTGCAATGCCTGCCAATTTCTGACTATGCGCTGAATAAGCAACCCACTTCCAAACATTAAGTCGATAAAGCCAAGCATCTCTCCATAACGTCTATCTGAATACTGGAACCAGTTGGGTTCGTCATTTAAACAGCTGCGACTAGTCAAACCAGCCACTGTATAAGTAAACTGAAGTAAACCTTCGGCACCGTGATAGCGACCAAAGCCACTGTTTTTACAACCACCAAAAGGCAAGCCGGCATGACCGATATTTTTGATCACATCATTCACCGCCCAATTGCCGACCTGTAATTGCCGGGCAACCCTTTCGGCTTTACTTATATCTTGACTCCAGACACTTGCGTTCAAGCCATAATCACTAGCATTCGCCAACTTTACGGCTTGCACCTCAGTATCAAAAGCCATAACCGGCAACAAGGGTCCAAAACTTTCTTCACGCATGACAAGCATGTCATGCGTGACATCCCATAATAGGACAGGATAAAGATATCGACCTTCAAGACGCAAGGCCGATGAAGCTTTCGCGCCTTTGGCAAGTGCGTCATTGTAGTGAGCTTCAATCACAGTGAATTGTTTAAGAGTTGTTAAAGCGCCTAAATCACCCTCTGCGCCATGCCCCACCTTAAGCCCCGCGACACTATGATTAAGCCGATCAACAAAATCGGCGTAACAAGCTGCTTCAACATAACAGCGCTCGACGGAAACGCAGACTTGTCCACTATTACTAAACGCGCCATATAAGGCCGCTTTACTTGCTCGCTCCAAATTTGCATCGGCAAACACCAGCATCGCATCCTTGCCGCCAAGCTCAAGAATGACCGGAATCGGATGTTGCGCAGCTTTAGCCATAACTTTACGGCCAGCGTCCAAACCACCAGTAAAAAACACCAAATCAGGACGCGCATTGATTAGCTGCTCACCGGTTTCTGCCAAGCCGACAACTTGCTGCACTAACCCTTCAGGCAATGTCAGACGGGACAATAAATGCAAAATCAATTCGCCAACCGGCAACGACATTTCAGACACTTTAAAAATAACTGCATTGCCGCTGAATAAGGCGGTCAATAACGGGGCTAATGTCAGTTGAAAAGGGAAGTTCCAGGGAGAAATAATCGCTACAACACCATAAGGACATCGCTCAAAGCCCGCATTGGCTTGCGGAAATAATAACGGCGCGGTATGCACCGCAGTGGCCGCCAGAATACTTGAAGCATTTTTTTCATAG
>CANNLO010000074.1 GCA_947505055.1 Methylococcaceae bacterium
ACCTGCCTGGATGGAATTGAAGTTGGATCATTGGCGACTTCGTTTGCCGCATTAAAAAAACTGTTCAGAACCGTTGCTATGCCTGTACTCGGATCGGCCATTAAATTATCAACGCGCGTTGAAAGTTGCTGATATTGATCCGCTTCGCCAAAGGCAGAAAGACTTGAATTTAATTGTTTGGTAATAAATTGGTCATAACTTCGAGAGATATTATTAACACTGACGCCCTGCCCCACATAACCATCACCAGTCAATTGAGACATATTGGTACTCTGCTCAACACGCTGACGACTGTAACCCTCCGTATTGACATTGGAAATATTATTCTGCACCGTCTCCAATGAGCGCTGTGCGGCCATCAACCCTGATAGTGATGTTGCTAATAATCCACTCATGATAGCGTCCTGTTCTTAGAGTTAGACACAAAACTTAATTTGGTCATTGGTTCATTGCCATTATCACATCCGGCTCAAAGTCAGACATGGTATTGCCTTGATAGATATCGATAATCTTGTCCGCATATTTAGGATCAGTCGCATAACCTGCCCTTTGTAATTCGTGCATGTATTGTTCCGCATTACCCACTTTCTTTAAGGCATCACTATAACGGGGATTACTTTTTATAAAATCGACGTAATCCTTAAAACTTTCCTGAAATGAATCATAAGACCTAAAACCGGCATTCACTTTTTTTGCAATGCCTTGATCAAATTCCAGTGTAACGACTTGCGCCTGCTTACCCTGCCAGGCCTTATCAGCCTTGATATTAAACAAATTATAACTATTGCCGCCATTGCTATTTTGTATCACTGAGCGTCCCCATCCTGTTTCAAGTGCGGCCTGCGCCAAAATTACTTTGGGCTCTACTCCCAATTCCTTGGCGGCTTGAACGGCCAAAGGATGCAATCGTCTGACAAACTCTTCAGCGGACTGTATCGGCTGCGTGTGATCTTCCTTTAATTGGATTGGAAGTTCAGTTATTTGACCCAACGGACTTCGATCCTGATTGTAAGGTGTCACCATAACCTGACCATCGGTGGAACTACCGCTTACTTTCTCGGTTTTATTGTATATCTGCCAATCAGGTGAATTTGCCTGGACTGTCCCGCGTGATAAGCCACTCGATCTATTCAAATCATCTTCCACATTCTGCTTGTCAGTGTCAGGCTTGTTGCGGCTAAGCTGTTTAACAATCATATCTGCCAAACCAACGCCTGGCGAACCTGACAAATGTACTGCTAACTGCTGATCATACATATCGTTATAAAACTTGCTTTGGTCGTTATCCATAGCGCCATCAGCCAGCTTTGCGGCGCGCATACTTTTCAGCACATTGCTCAGAAAAATTGATTCAAATTGCTTGGCAACTTCTTTCAACGCTTCCGGCGACTCTTTTTTAGCCTGGCCTTTTAATTTGGCCAGACCATTAAAGTCCGTATAAACATCTGCACTTTGAGCACTTAACATAACAACCTCCGCTTAACTTAAATTGCCGTTCGGCATATTTAATCTAGCTTTAAATAACCATTAACTCAGCATGTAAGGAACCGGCCGATCTCAACGCTTCGAGAATTGCCACCAAATCACTTGGAGCTGCGCCTACCTCATTGACCGCCTTAACAATTTCATCCAGTGAAACACCGGGATTAAACACAAACATGTGATTTTTTTCTTCTGTAACCTTAATATTGGACTTTGGCGTAACCGCTGTTTGACCACCGGAAAAAGCGTTGGGCTGACTAACTTGTGGAGATTCGCTAATAGTAACCGTCAAGCTGCCATGAGACACCGCCGCTGGCTGAACCCTAACCTTACCGTTAATCACAACGGTACCGGTACGCGAGTTAATAATGACCCGTGCAGGAGCATCGTCGGGTGTCACCAACATATTTTCCACTACTGAAGCAAAAGACACTTTTTGATTCGGATTGACTGGCGCACTAACCCTGACTGAGGTTGCGTCAATAGCTTTTGCAGTATTTTCGCCTAATACTTTGTTAATTGACTCAGCCATTCGATTGGCCGTCGTAAAATCAGGACTGTGCAAATCAAAAATTAACGCATCACCTTCTGTAAAAGAGGTATTAACCGTACGTTCAACAATAGCGCCATTAGGAATACGTCCCACATTAGGATTATTAACAGTAAGACTTGACCCATCCTGACCTGAGGCACTTAAACCACTCACAATCAAACTGCCCTGGGCAATCGCGTAAACCTGTCCATCGGCACCTTTCAGAGGACTCATTAACAGCGAACCACCCCGCAAACTTTTTGCATCACCGATTGAAGAAACTGTAACGTCAATGGCTTGACCAGACTTGGCAAATGCGGGCAACTCTGCCTGAATGGCAACAGCGGCAATATTTTTTGCTTTGGGATCAACACCGGGAGGTAAAGTAATACCTAGACGTGTCATCATGTTACGTAAACTTTGTCCGGTAAATGTGGTTTTATCACCTGAAGTTGCCAAGCCAACGACTAAACCGTAGCCTACCAATTGATTGCTTCGCACACCTTCAATCGAAGCAATATCTTTAATGCGCTCGGCAAAAACCGATCCGCTAAACATTGCGCTCATAACGAAAAGTAAAAAGTAGCGCTTATTTAAAATGTTCATATCAAAATCCTTATGCTAGAAGGGAAACCAAGGGCTTTGTACTATCCTCGCCAACCAGCCCATTTTACTTGCATCAGCGATAGCACCTTCACCCACATACATAATGGTTACATCAGCTACTTTATCTGAGGTAATAATATTGGAAGTACTTATGTCTACAGGTCTGACGATACCGGATAACCGGATAAATTCGTCACCTTGATTCAACGTAACTCTTTTTTCGCCCCGCACACTCAAATTACCATTGGGTAACAACTCAACAACAGTTACAGAAATATTCCCGCTTAAGCTGTTACTTTGATCGGCAGCCCCTGTTCCGGTAAACTTTTTGGTTGAAGAAAGCTCCGTTTTAACATCATTTCCGGTCAGAACCGAAGCAGCCATTCCGAAAAGCGTAGGCGCTGAAACTGACATCTGGTTATCTTTTGTGGTGCTAAGATCATCATCTTTTTTAGCCTGCGTTTTCTCAAGCAGGGTAATGGTTAAAATATCCCCTACCCTTTTTGCCGTTTGATCTTCAAATAACCGCGAGTCATAACCCGCCTGATAGATTGAACCGCTACTTTGTGCCGGCGGCCTTAAATCAGAAGGAGCGACCGGAGCAAAAGCAGGATCTCTTTGCGGAATAGAGGTACATGCCGGCAATACAGCCAGCAAACCCAAAAGAAGGCAAGGAGCAGAAAAATTGCGACTATTTATCGTAAAACCTGTTTTCTTAGTCATCACACGCACCTACCAACTTATAATTGTTGCGTTACAAAAGACAGCATCTGATCAGTTGTTGAAATCGCTTTGGAATTCATTTCATAAGCCCTTTGCGTTTCAATCATATTAACCAATTCTTCAACAACATTAACATTCGAGGTTTCCAGCGAGCCTTGATTTAAAGTCCCGAATTCAGCCTGCCCTGGAGTTCCAACGAGCGGCGCACCACTGGCACCCGATTCCCGGAAAAGGTTCGAACCAATCGCCTCCAGTCCTGTTGGATTGATGAAATTTGCGGTCTGAATCTGCCCTAGCACCGATGGGGTTGTCTCGTTGGGTAGTAACGCAGAAACTGAACCATCAGATCCGATACTTACACTCAAGGCACCAGACGGAATGGTAATCGCGGGATTTAGAAGCAAACCCTCTGAAGTAACCAACTGCCCGGTTGAATCTAATTTTAAAGAACCGTCACGGGTGTAGTTAATATCACCGTTCGGCATGGTTATTTGTAGAAACCCCCGGCCATTTATTGCCACATCCAAAGAATTGCCGGTCTGTTGCACATTACCCTGTGTATGAAGCTTTTCGGTACCTACAGTTTTTACCCCGGTTCCCAGCTGCAAACCTGTTGGCAGCTGGGTATTTTGCGTAGATTGGGCGCCAACCTGACGTATATTCTGATACATCAGATCTTCAAAAATAGCCCTGCCACTTTTAAAACCAGTAGTGTTAACGTTCGCCAGATTATTTGAAATAACCGCCATTCTTGTTTGCTGGGCATCCAGACCGGTTTTAGCTACCCATAATGCACGTTCTGTCATGATATTCTCCTAAGTGCCAATTTATTGTCTTACTTAAAAGTAAAGCACGGTTCATGCCACTTTCAACATATCGACTATAAAGGAAACGAAAATATTCTGAATGGTTTAATATGATTGAGGTGATTTATAAAACCCCCTGTATGACAAAAAGCGCACTTGGCGACTTTCAATAGACGACTATTCACCACGAAGAAATAAAGACTTAATTCTTCGTATCTTCCCGACGATGCTGTATTTAAAAATTTACCCGGAATTACAGAATTAGTATTTTTGCTATCACATCTGCATTAACTTGGCGCTAGCGGCCGAATTATCATCGACGCTTTTCATCACCTTGGTTTGCAACTCAAAATTCCTGGACAGTTCGATCATATCAACCATAGCTGTAAGGCCATTGACGTTACTGCCCTCGAGAACACCCTGTGCCAGACTGACATCAACATTAGCGGCTACCGGTTTACCATCCTTGGCGCGCATTAAGCCATCTTCAGATTTAACAATGTTATCGGCTGCTACCTTGACGAGTTTGATCCGGGCAACTTGAACCTGGGTTGTTGCATTACCCGAACCCAACGGAATGATACTGATAGTTCCGTCGCGGCCTATAGTAAGCTTTTCAGAAGGAGGAATACTAATAGGGCCATCTTCGCCCAACACCTGCAAACCTGAACCGGTCTTTAATAAACCTTCCGGACTCACCCGCAGATCACCGGCACGTGTATAAGCTTCTTTACCGTCAGCGCCATTAACAGCAAGATATCCCTCACCGTTGATTGCCACATCCAAATCCCCACCGGTAGTTTGCATCGCTCCGGTGGCAAGATCCAGCCAGGGCTTTTCGTTCATGGCATAAACCCGGGTAGGAAAACCGGCACCTGTAACCGGTCGGCTACGGAATTGCTCTAAGTCCGACTTAAAACCGGTAGTCTGGGTATTCGCCAAATTATTGGCGTTGGTCGCCTGAGCCAACAACGTCTGCTTGGCACCGCTCATTGCAATATATAAACTTCGATCCATAACGGCGCCCTCTTATTTTAAATTTACTCTTTCAAATTAAATAACAACAAACTAGGCACGGAGAATTGTTTCTAGCAATGTTTTCTCGGTAGTAATAGTTTGAGCATTTGCCTGATAAGCCTGTTGTGAAACAATCAATTTAACCAGCTGCGAAGATAAATCCACGTTTGAGCCTTCAAGTGCAGATGATTGGATTGCTCCAAAATTGTTGTCCCCGGCCGCACCATAAATAGGTTGTCCGGAATTTGATGTTGTCGCCCAGGTAGTATCACCTAATTTGGCTAAGGCCTGATTATTTTGGAACCTCGCCAAGGCAACTTGCCCCAAAGCTTTGGAACCGCCATTGCTGTATCGGGCAAAGACTACACCCGTGCCATCAACATCAATACCTGTCAAATTACCGGCAGGCAGACCATCTTGGTTCAAGCCGTTAACACTAAAGGGTGTCGCAAACTGGGTTGTACCAAAAAAATCGACCGCAAAAGCCATAGGGGCGACTTTGATATTTGGATTAATTGTTGCCAAATCAATAGAGCCAAAATCCACCTTGGTGACTTTAGCAGTGGGGGCAGCAGCAGCAGCCACCGCATTATTGTAATTATTTGCCGCAGTCTGAGCAGCAAAAGCAGTATTAGCAGCTGTCGTTGCAAAAGCCAAGGCAGTTGCGCCTGTACCAGCGTTAACAACAAGCGCAGCTGAATTCGCATAAGCCGCCGCATCAGATGCTGCAGTAATCGCAGTTGATTTAGCCAACGCAGCCAATGCTGCTGTAGCTGGGGCAATGTTGCTATTTATAGTCCCCGCGGCAAGAGCAAAAGAAGAAGCAGATGTCGATGCTACTTGAGCTTTCGAAAGAGCTGTCGCAGCATTGGCTGCAGAATAACTGACAGCGGCGGCGTCCGCGGCGTCTAATGCGGCGCCAGTATCAGTAACCGCAGTATTTGCCGCCGTTACTATTGCCGCTGAAACAACAGCACCGGCACGAATACCTACTTCATTCAATAAACCCGAAGCAGTAAAAGTCATGGGTATAGGCAACCCTGGCGTATTTACAGTTGTAGAAACTGTAGATCCTGGAGCTATAGTGGAAGGAGACGTTGGCGCTCCTCCGGTGGTAATACCAAAATTATCAAGAAACAAATAAGTATCCCAGACATTGGCAACCGGGGTTTTGACATAATAAGTCGATGCAATATGTGCATTACCCTGCGTGTCATAAGTCGTAATTGAAGTCGTATTGTTATAGGACAGGGGGTTTTTAAGATCAAATACTGTAGCTGTCGGTGCGGCAGCAGCACCATTAATGTTCAATTTCAATGCGATACCAGTAGTGGCATTAGGTAAACCCTGTGCCGTATCTATAGTCAACGGTCTGAATACCCCGACACTAAACCCTGCCGCTGCGGTAGGACCGTTGGGTGCAAAGGCCAATAAATACTTGCCTTGGCTATTTACAACATTACCTTTGTTATCTAACTGAAAAGCGCCGTTACGGGTATATTGAGTCGGTACCGAAGGATCAACAGCCGCATTCGGATTAGCCTGATCGGGCAGATTTACTTTGTCAGCCATTACAAAAAGTCCATTGCCACTGACCGCCAGATCAAGGCTGTTTTGAGTGGACTCAATATTACCCTGATTAAACTGTTGCGCTACTTCGGTAACCCTGACACCGGCACCGGGCTGGGTTTTACTGACGCCGCCAATACTACTGGCATAAACGTCGGCAAATTCCGCCCGTGATTCTTTAAAACCGGTGGTTTGCGAGTTTGCAATATTATTACCGGTTACCTGTAAACTTGTTGATGCCGCTTTTAAGCCGCTTAATGCTGTTGCAAAACCCATGATACACCTCGACCCTAAAGAATTTGTTTAATCTGATTAACATTAATACTGCCCAAGCCACCGGCCAGGTTGACTTTAACGCCACTTCCACCCGTTCCTACACTCACACTGTCAACAGTGGAATTAATATCCGTCACTAAGGCCGTATTTTTACCGGCAATATTAGCGGTAGCCTGAATTTTATAGACACCGGGACTGGCCATAACACCATTTGAACTAGTGCCATCCCAGATAAAAGGTATATTTCCTGCTGCCTGTGCACCCAAATCAACAGTTTGAACCACCTGCCCCGTCGCCGCGTCAGTTACCTGAACCTTAACATCTGGCGAACTGCCCGTTAAATTGACATCACCTGTTATCTTGCCGCCTACAGCCAATAAACCTTGAGTCCCTGGAGCAGATACTTGTCGACCAACCAGACTGGTTGCCTGCAATGTTTGACTGTCGGTGATTGAGTTTGCAAATGAACTGAATGAAGCTTGCAGACTCTGAATTCCCGACACCGTTCCAAACTGTGCCATCTGGGTTATAAAATCACCATTAGTCATCGGACTTGACGGATCCTGATGGGTCATTTGTGTAGTCATTAACTTTAAAAAATCAGCCTGTCCCAAAGACGTTGATTTGGGTGGTGTCGCCGAGTCTTTTTTCGGCGTAGCCGTCAAATTACTATATTGATTTGTTGCGCTTTGAATAGCCATTTTTATCCCCTACTGTCCCATTTTTAAAGTCTGAAGCATCATCTGCTTTGCGGTATTCAACACATCCACATTATTTTGATAGGAGCGCGATGCCGACATCATATTGGCCATTTCTTCGACCGTATTAACATTGGATTTAAAAATATAACCATTACTATCGGCCATAGGATGGTTTGGCGCATATTCCATGGTTGGTGCATCCTGACTCTCGACCACTCCCAATACTTTCACACCGCTGGTCGCATTCTGTTTATTCATCGCGTTATTTAATTCAGTAGCAAAAACCGGCTGCCGAGCTTTGTAGACATCAGCGGCACTACTACCCACACTGTTCGCATTGGAGATATTACTTGCTACCAGGTTAAGTCTTAACGACTGGGCATTCATACCACTGCCGACAATATCAAATATACTTAAAGTCATAACTATTACCCCTTAATTGCTGACATCAAACCGGCAAACTTGTCTCCGACAAAATGTAAACTAGCCTGATATTGCACCGCATTTTCGGCATATCTGGCTTGCTCAACATGAGATTCAACGGTGTTGCCATCCAAAGAAACCTGATTTGGATTCCGATACATAAGATTAGCGCCAAACACCTGTTGCTGAGGTGAAATATGCCCTGTTTGTGTTCGCTGTATAGTGACTCCAGAACCCACGGTTTGTTGTAAAACTGACTTAAAATCCAGATCTCGCGCTTTAAAGTTGGGCGTATCTGCATTAGCCAGATTAGCCGCCAAAATCTCACTGCGTTTTTCTCGAAATGCCAAAACCTTAGGTTCAATACCCAGTGCTGCGTCAAAATTAATAGCCATGATTTGCCTCCAAATTTCTTTTATCAAAAATATTAGCAAAGCACATGCCATATTTATTTATTCCTTTAAAATCAACATAATAATATTTATAACAATCTTTTAGCTCTCATCAAAAACTGAATAAGCTTAAAATAAATAAAAACCGGTCGGCAAAAAATGGCCGCTTAATCAAATTGAAGGCTTGAATGTCAATTAATTGACTTACGCCTATACAATGATTTCCAGAAACTTAACGACATCCAAGAACAAAGCATAGAATGATAAAAATCCTGATCCTTTTAACCTTAGCCCTGATTTTTTGCACACAAAGCTATGCAGATCAGGCTTTTCAATCGCACGAATCAATTGACGAGGTCGTTAAAACCTATATTGCCAAACACATCAATATGTCAGGTGAATTTGAAGTGAGCACTACACCTTTAGATATCCGCTTGAATTTGCCTCAATGCGCTGAACCTCTCGAAGCATTTTCTCCAACTGAATTAATAAAAGCCGGTCGAGTCTCGATAGGCATAAGGTGCAATCACTCTGAAAAAAAATGGTCCATTTTTACTTCCGCGATCATTAAAACCTTTGACAATGTCGTCGTGTTAACTAAACCCATTCAACGCGGTGAAATTATTAACCAAACACATTTATCTATTGAACGAAGAGAAACTTCTAATCTTAGAGATGATTTTGTCACTCAACCTGAGCAACTTGAAGGTAAAGAAGTTACCCGTCAATTAGGTGTTGGAACCATTCTTAGCCTGAAAAATCTTGTTGAACCGAAACTAATTAAAAGAGGCGACAAAGTCACCATAACCACATCTAAACCGGAATTCTCGATCAGAATGTCTGGCGTAGCAATGATGGATGGTGCCAGAGGACAACTTATAAAAGTTAAAAACCAGAATTCAGGACGTATTATTAACGCAACCGTTATCGAACCCGGCTTAGTCTCTGTTAATTATTAAAATTAACTGTTAAAGTTTTTCAACAAAGTGCCGCTACATGTTACAAATGTAAAAAGATTAAGGAATTTGACATGACTATCGAGATATCTAACAAAATAAACAACTTTCAGACTTCAAAACCGACCACTAAAACAGCTGTCGATGGAGAAAAGAAAGTAACAACTACGGCCACTGAAAAAAATGACAGTATTGCGCTGACTGTAGCATCACAAGAAATAAAAAAGACCGTTGGCCCAT
Source organism: Methylococcaceae bacterium (assembly GCA_947505055.1). The sequence goes on from CANNLO010000074.1 coordinate 9,724, forward strand.
CCACAAGTTTGCCTGTGGATATTGACCGGGTAAACTCCATAAAAAAAGCACTTGCCGATGGAAGTTATTCGATTAATGCAGCACAAATTGCCAAGAAGATGATTCAATTTGAGAAATTAATGCCTCAATAAAATTAGCTCATTATTTTATGATAGAAAAAACATTCCCGATTACTGAGCAACTTGTCATTAATGCCCTACAATTGGCGGTCGAACTTCTTGGCGAACTTAACCGTGAGGCTGAAAGCTTAAAAAATACGCAAGCATCGGAAGTGATTACCAATATCGCAGCTACTAAAAAACAGCTGGCTTTGCAACTTGAACAGTTCAACGGTCAACTAACTCAAGTCCTGGAAACAGAAAACTTACTTAACGACCAAGAAAGCATCAAAGAATATTTTAAACGCGGTGAAGCAGCGGGATTGAAAATATCCGAAACAGTAGGCAACTGGGTACAACTCATGCTTGTTTGCGGAGAATGCAGAAACCTAAACGAACAAAATGGTGCAGGCATTGATCTTTTATCGCGCCATACCAAACGGTCACTAGACATATTAAAAGGTAAAAGTGAATTTTCAAATACCTATGGTGCCGACGGCTCAACCCAAAGCGATAAATCTACCCACAGACTAATTTCGGTATAATTATTTTTAATACCAGTTAATTACCAAAAAACTGTTCTGAAAGATCAATTGTTAAAAATTAGAACGTTGATATTATCAATTCGAACTGATCAATTTATCCAATTACCATCTGTCCCTGGCGATTCGCACGGTAAATTTGTTCTATTCCCCATCACGAGCAACCCGCAGCGAAAGAATTTTTCGTCATCTTCAGGTAATCAAAAACTAGCCGGGTATTTTGAACTAATTCGCGTAATTTTTGCGCCACACAGACAGCCCCTTTGGATTTGACGAGACCGACGGCGAAGCGGCGAAGTCGGGTAATGTTCTCAGAACCGTGTCCGATTCTCGAAAAACAGAGCAATATCCTAGCGTAACGTAGGTTGATTATTTTTTGCCTATTTTGGGATTTATGCAATCGTCCAATGCCACCAATAGTCGACCTTCTGTTTCAGGCGAGGGTATCAAGCTCCAAACAGTCTGCCATAGCTTTTCCCAGGGTAAGGTCGAGGACGCCATAAATGCATAGAAGCGCTTCTGTTTCAGCTCGATACCGAACAACGCTATTAGGGTACGCAATATGTTGAAGGTCATGGAAGAGGTGAACGGAACGATGACCGCCAGTAAGGTATAGGCAAATAATGAGGCTCGCTCACGTCCCAGATCGGTATCGGAAAAGGGTCTTGAAGGGGGCGTAACAGATCGCGTAAGATGAACATAAATGAGGTCGTTTTATTTGCATAATCAGTAACTTATAGATTATTATTATACAGTAAAATAAGGCGCCCAGCAGTAATAAGTTGTTGTTTATAAAGAATAATCGAGTTACATAAGGATTAATTAACACGCATTAAGAGTGGCAAAAAATTTTCGAAAATTTTTTTCACTATTTTTTTCGTTTTCTTAATTTCTTGCTCCTGAAAAACTGGGAAACTTCAGTTAGATAATGACTTGCAGCTTATTATCACTTTGAATTTTTTTGTACTTTTCATGCTTTTCGTGAACGAAATACTATGTCCACGTTGGTTGTTCTACACATAGGATGGCCGGTATTTATCTTCAATTTTAAGCCTGGAATACTAAACCCTGCAAAACCAGCCCTGATATACCAACAAAACCGACTTCTAAATTTTAACCTATAATAACCAACACTTCGTTTACTGATGATGCTGTGACCATGTCGCTATCTGAAAAAATGCTTGCCATTGAAATTGAAAATGGGCGTCTAAAACTAACCAGACGCACTATTCCATTGCCCTCTGCGAACCAGGTGTTAATTAAAGTCTCGGCTGCCGGTGTCAATCGCCCCGACATAATGCAACGTCAGGGACTTTATCCTGCCCCCATTGGTGCCTCAGACATTCCTGGGCTTGAAGTTTCCGGGATCATTATTTCTGTGGGTGAAAATGTCAGTCACGTTAACATAGATGACCGAGTCTGTGCGCTGGTCACTGGCGGCGGCTATGCCCAATACTGCCTTGCGTCAGCGGCCTTGTGCCTGCCTCTACCCGAAAATCTGACTTTTATTCAGGCTGCTGCACTGCCTGAGACATTTTTTACCGTCTGGAGTAATATCTTTGATCGCGCACACCTACTTCCCGGCGAAATACTGCTGGTGCATGGCGGAACTAGCGGCATTGGTACAACCGCAATACAACTGGGCAAAGCTTTTAATGCAAAAGTTATTGTAACTGCCGGCTCATCTACCAAATGCCAATTTTGCCTGGAATTAGGCGCCGATGCCGCCATCAATTATAAAGAAGTAGATTTTGTTGAAGAAATCAAAACACTAACCGACAACAAAGGCGTCAATGTTATTCTAGATATGATAGGCGGCGACTATTTTCCTCGCAACCTGAAGTGCCTAGCTATGGATGCTCGACTTGTACAAATCGCGCTTCAAAATGGCACTAAAACAGAACTAAATCTGCTACCCGTTATGCTTAAACGGCTTACACTTACCGGCTCTACCTTACGAGCCCGGGACGATAATTTCAAAACTGCAATTGCCAAAAAGTTACAAAAACACGTTTGGCCTTTATTGTCATCAGGTAAAATAAAACCGGTAATTAATACAACTTTTGCGCTGGGCGATGCAGCCAAAGCTCATCAACTCATGGAAAGCTGCCAGCACATCGGCAAAATCATCTTAACGGTATGAAACTATGACTTACACCACCCTCATTTCCACAACCTCACTTCAGCAACAACTGGATAATCCTGATTGGATTATTATTGATTGCCGCTTTTCCCTGGCCGACAGTAAGCTTGGCCACCAAGCCTATCGACATGGACATATCCCAAAAGCCCGTTATGCTCATCTGGATAAAGACCTATCCTCAAGAATAACAGATTTTACCGGCCGCCATCCCTTGCCGGATTTCGGTTTATTGACAACAAAACTGAGTGACTGGGGTGTGAGCAATACTACACAAGTTATTATTTATGATGATGCAGGCGGAGCATTTGCAGGGCGTCTCTGGTGGCTGTTACGATGTCTGGGGCATGACAAAGTTGCGGTATTGGATGGTGGCATCAAACACTGGCAAACACAGGGACTACCTGTCACCACAGTCTTGCCCATGCTAATACCGGCTTGCTTCAGACCTTATCTTAATGATTCCGCATGGCTCAATGCGACACAGGTACAAAACAATCTAGCCCAAAAAACCATGTGCTTAATCGATGCCAGAACACCGGAACGTTATCGTGGCGAACAAGAACCGATTGATCCGGTTGCAGGGCACATACCCTATGCTTTAAACCGGGCTTTTCCATTAAACCTGGATAATACCGGTCTATTTTTAACGTCGGACCAATTATACAAACAATTTAAACAGTTAATCAGTAACATCGCACCAGAACAAGTCGTGCATTATTGCGGTTCAGGCGTTACCGCCTGCCATAATATATTGGCCATGGAACATGCAGGATTAATCGGCTCGAAACTTTATGCGGGTTCCTGGAGCGAATGGATCAGAAACACGAACAGAACAGTTGTAAGGGGCAATTCATAAGCAATTTTACGACAATAGACATATTTCTATCTACTGTCGCAACCCCAATAAACAATTTACGTCACTATATTCCATCTACGCGAATTCTTGTGTTTACTCCGATAAAGATTTTTGACCAGTCTTCAAACTTTACATAGGCAGTTGATAGCCTTAATGAAAACAAGCTGTTTTAATAACAACTTAATTGCAAACCTTGTCTTCTGACGAAAGTAGTTGCCTTTTCTTTAATCGATAGTATCGCGTTATGATGAGTGCCGCTCCTAAAAAAAGTCCATACGCAAAAAACTCCTTGTACAAACATCTCACTCACTCCAGAATCAGATCATAATTTAACAATAGGATTTATTTATGGCGCGTACCCTGCTGGTCGTTGATGATTTGTCTGACTGGAACCCCTACTATCCCAGCGATCAGGTCATCACTTTTGAGACCTACCTTGCCACCGAGCAGGGTGATTCGCCTCAGCGTGTCCGCATTATTAATCTATGTAGCAGCTTTCGTTATCTTTCTGACGGTTATTATTGCTCATTGCTGGCCGAAGCACGTGGCCATCACGTTATTCCTTCGGTAAAGGTACTTAATGATCTTGGCAAAAAAGAGCTGTACCGATTACAGCTCGAAGATTTATCCCAGACCCTGACTCGCGCCTTTAGATGTTCTGATCATGGCAAGGAAATAACTTTGATGAGTTATTTCGGCACCACGCAAGAGCCGGCATTTGGTGAACTAGCCAGACTTTTGTTTGAGCGATTCTCCTGTCCCATTCTGGAAATAAAACTATGTTACCGACAACAATGGGATATTATCGACTTGAATGCGGTATCGCACCGAAATCTGGACGACGCGATGCAAACTATTTTTGCCGATGCACTGGATAAATTTAGCACCAAAGTTTGGCGCAAAGGACGAACCCGAAAAGCGGCGCGGTTTGATTTGGCAATTTTGATTAATCCCGAAGAACAACTACCGCCGAGTAACCGTGGCGCCCTCAAAAAATTTATTAAAATGGGCAGACAACTGGGCATTGAAATAGAACTGATTACCCAGCAACACTATGTGCGCTTACCTGAGTTTGATGGCTTGTTCATACGCGAAACCACAGGCATCGATCATCATACTTATCGTTTTGCAAAAAAAGCCGAGGCTGAGGGACTGGTGGTTATCGACGATCCGACATCGATGTTGCGGTGTACCAATAAAGTGTATCTTGCCGATTTATTTAGGACACATCGTGTACCTACTCCTAAAACCTGGATTCTACACAAAGATAACAACGCCCACCTGGATAGAGTGGAGGCGGAAGCCGGTTTTCCGGTGGTGATAAAAATTCCGGACGGTTCATTCTCACGCGGCATTGTAAAAGTACATAACCGACTGGATTTGAATCTCAAAGTTGCAGAACTGTTTCAAAAGTCTGCTTTGCTACTGGCACAGGAGTTTCTTTATACTGATTTTGACTGGCGCATCGGTATTTTCAATAACAAAGCTTTATATGCCTGTCGTTATTACATGGTAAAGAATCACTGGCAGATTTATCGTCATGGCGAAAGCCGAACCGATAGCGGAAACTTTGACACCCTACCCACTTTTGAAGTCCCCAAAACTGTCCTGGAAGCTGCCTTAAAAGCAACCCAGCCAATTGGTAACGGATTATACGGTGTTGATGTCAAAGAAAAAGATGGCAAAGGCTATGTGATTGAAGTCAATGATAATCCCAACATTGATAGCGGCATCGAAGACAAATATCTGGGTGATGAGTTATATCGCTTGATAATGTCTGAATTACTGCGACGGATGGAGAATCGAAGTAAGGGAGTGTTAACGCTTTAATTTTTGTGGCATTCCTTTACCCTAAAAATTGCGCCTTCTCGAGTTACTGCGTAATATCAGTCTAATATACAAATCAAAAAACTACCTCATGCTAGCCACTTTAGTCCGCTTCTCCATCCGTTTTTACGTTATCGTCATTGCACTTGCGATATTAATTCTAATCTATGGTAGCTATCGTTTTACTACCGCCGGCCTGGATATTTTCCCCGAGTTTTCACCCAAACAAGTCATTATTCAGACCGAAGCGCCGGGCCTGTCATCCGAGCAGGTTGAGGTGTTGGTAACCCAGCAAATCGAAATGACCATTAGTGGCCTGATTGGCATGAAATCGGTACGCTCCGAATCCATCCAGGGACTGTCGATTATTATCGCGACCTTTGTCGAGAACAGCGATGTCTACCGCAATCGCCAACTGATCAGTGAACGGCTAACCAGTTTGTCGGGGCAACTGCCGCAAGGAATTACGCCGATTGTAATACCGTTGTCGTCATCGTCTGCGACGGTATTAACCATCGGTTTAAGCAAGAAAAATGCGCCAAATTTAATGGCTTTACGTAGTCTGGTTGACTGGACGATAGTGCCGCGTTTGCGGGCGGTGCCAGGCGTGGCAGATGTTAATGTCTTTGGAGGCGACATTCAGCAACTGCAAATTCAGGTTGATCCGCAACGTTTGCATCGCTTTAATCTGACGCTGGAGGATATTGTCCAGGCAGCAGCCAAGGCCGGAAACATTCAGGGCGGCGGATTTATCGAAAACAGCAATCAGCGTTTTACCTTACAACTAGCCGGACAACCCGCGACTCCTGAACAATTTGCCAAAATCCTGGTTAAACGGGATCAAGGGCGTAG
>CANNLO010000075.1 GCA_947505055.1 Methylococcaceae bacterium
ATACAGAAAATACGCGTGAAATTTACAAGTCCAACAAAAAACCAAAATAACCCACTAGCTTAGCCAGGTAATTAGGCGTCTAAAACATACGCTAGGCAGTCTTAAACAGCTGATCGTAGAAGTGAACTTGTACTAACATGTTGTAGAATTTTTTATTACTACAATGTGTAAAATCCAAATATGTAAAAATATAAAATTATTTAGGGCAGTTTATATTATGAATCTTTATAAAGAGTTGTTAGACCTGGTAGAAAAAAAGCAGCTAGATGAAGCATTAAAAATTCATGCTCAAATTGTTGAGTTAGCTAAAGCTGGGAATATACGTGCGCAGTTTAGAATGGGCAGCACTTATGATAAAGGTATTTGCGTTGAGCAAGATAAAGAGCAAGCATTAGCTTGGTATCTAATGGCTGCAAAAGCTGGAGATATAGATAGTCAGTATAATTTAGGCTGTATATATCGTGATGGCGATAGCGTAGAAGTTGACTTAAAGCTTGCGGTTGATTGGTTTACAAAAGCGGCTGATCGAGGTGACATTGATGCTCAATTTAATTTGGGACAGTTATATGCAAACAATGAAGTGTTAGTTGATTTTAATAAGAGCGCATATTGGTACCAAGCAGCAGCAGATCAAGGCGATAAAGGGGCAAAGGATACTTTAGTTAAATTAGCTTTAGTATTTAAAGAAGAAGAGGTGCAAAATATATACCGAGTAAATGGTATGTGGATTGAAGATCTTGCTGGTGCCGCATATGAAATTTGTGCACCAGTGATAGATGACTTCGAGGGAGATATTCTACTATTTTTACTAAAAAATTGGCCTAATGAATATGCTGATGCAGAACAGTTAGATCGGAAAGAAAATGGTGAAGATGATGTTGAATATGAAGCTAACCCTAGTTTGAGTCAGTTCACTGATTGCGTTAAACCTGAGGATAGTCAGAAATTATTACGTGATTTACAAAAGTTTGTAGATTCAATACCTACAACTATTAATGATTAATTAGCAACGACCGTTACTTAAGTAACGGTCAAACATTATAAAAAATTAACTTTGATAAATTTTAAGAGTGCCAGTAAGTAAAATTCACCTAAGGATTTAACTAATTAAAGTCTAATTTTTGCGGTGTTAAAAGGGTGCTGAGAAAAATATAATCAAATTAACACTTTCAAAAATCAAGTGATTTGGTAGTTGAATGAACCATTCAAATTGTTTTGATACAGCCAATTAGCAAAGTCTTCAAAGTCTTTATCATCAATGAATGCGGGTAAAAAAGGTCTAGGATCCAAAGTTTCAATAGGAGTAACATCTAAAAGCTTACCTTCAGGGCTTTTTACCACCGAGTGTGCTATAAACTTAATGCTGTTGAATGTTGGTCTAGAGTCAATTACTAACCATCCATGTGTTACATGGAAAGAATCATTTTCCGTACAGAAGCATTGAGCATTTTTGTGACATTCTTTCTTTTTAGCTTTCTCGCCAAAAATAAAAACATCATGAAAATCTAGAACTTTAGCAGTATCAAGTTTCGAAAACAAAACCCCCCCATATTTCACTATGGTTTCACTATTAATAGCTGAAGAGAATTTTATATTGCAGTTCATTTCAGATATACCTCAGCAAATTTATACGATCTTGCGCTTTAGTATTACCCATGTTCTCTAACCCTACCTAAACCATGCCGATTGTTTATTGTGCTTCATAGCCACTCAAGATAAGATCTTTAAATCCTACCTTATTACTTACTTTAACAGCCCTTAACTATATCCATTTATGATTTAATGAAAGTCATTTCAAAAGCTTTACATGGTCGATATTCTTGTAGTTTGTTAGGTAAATCAAAAGCATCATTCATCTCATAGCGTTGAAAAATATCTAGCCCTCGGTCTAATAGTATTTTCCATCCATGATCAGTAACAATATGTCTTGCATGAATTGTAGATTGGCTATCAAATTCCCAAGTAAATTTAATTCCGACAGTTTCACAAGTCACCGCAATTTTCTCTAAATTTTCTTTCTGTTGGTCAGATTTAAAATCATCTTCAATCGTGATTAGATGAACGCTCACTTCATCTTCCAAAGCTTTAATTTTAGTTAAAGTTTCCATTAGCTCCATTAGGTTTCGAAGTTGATGAAATAAGCGGACATATGGATCAGTGATAGTGATCTTAGTAGCTCCACGCAAGTATGGCCCAAAATATTTATCAAAGCTCATACCTCGCTGATTCTCTTGCCAAATCAAATGCTGATCTTTCAACTGTACGTTTGACGGAATGGTACTAGACTGAATTATTTCTATAACTGGTTCTGGATCTCTTGTAGTTAAGTCCTCCTTAAGTGTCCCTTCTTCAGCGCCGCTAGCCACAGTTTTGTTGTAATAATTAGGATACTCATCCTCTTCTAGCGTGGTAACTACTTTATCTCCACCTGAGAGGTCTTTATAGCCAAATATGACTTTAGCGTAGGTATTGTCTATACGGAGTAATTGATCTTTAACACGCTTTCTGCCTTCAATAGAGAATCTTAATATTTCTTCAATTTCCTCCTTAGTAGCATCGCCCTGTGGAAATAAAATTTTCATCAAGCCGGAGAAGGTTTTATTAATACCATCTCGATCACGTGTAGATATATCTGAAGACAACTGAAAATAACGCTGATAACGATCGGAAAAGTCATGACTACGTAAGGATTTTAAAACTTCGGCTAAGTAATCTACTACAAAGCCGTATCCACTGGAGAACATTTCCCCCCTGATAATATCGATCTCCCAACCTGGGATATAAAAGTGGATACGATCTAGAAATGCTGAGTCATGAAATCCAGCAGGTAATGGATCAAATAAATCTGAATGTTTAAGCATGTATGGCACGTTATGGTCCGTATTTCCAACAAAGGCCATTGAAGCTTCTGCACCGAGCGTTTCCACTCCACGTGAAAAGGATTTATTCGCCATGTAGTTTTTCATAATGTCTACAAGTGCTTTATCTACTCGCTTATTCTTCCCAGCAAACTCATCAAATGCAACCGTGTCCCAATAGCCTACAAGACCAAGCTTACCTGATGAGTTGTTAACAAAAAGTTTTGGTACAGATACTTCTCCGCCAGATATCAAAATTCCATGTGGAGAAAACTCAGAGTAAATATGTGACTTACCCGTGCCTTTAGGGCCCAGTTCGATTAAGTTGTAATTCCTTTCCACAAAAGGAATCAGTCTGACTAGTTGGTTTAATTTATTACGTTTACCAAATAACTGAGGATTGAAACCTATACTTTGAATAAGTAAATCAATCCATTCGTCAGTAGTAAATTGCTTTCTGGCCTCAACGTATAAATCAAAATCAAAACTAGATAATTGAATTGGTTTAATTGAGGTCAGTATCCAAGGGGTTGCATTCTTATCTTCTGTATACTCGTACTCAATATCAGCAATACACCACACTCCGCCGACTAATAATTTTGGATGGGTTTTAATCGTGCCAGAATCAATTAATACTTTCTTGATGCCTAGATTAGCAAACTCAGCTTCATATACGCCAGCCTTATCATTAAGATCAACGCTAATACGGTCAATAACCTTATAGCGTCCTTTTTCTTTGATATTAGAGCGAACAAGGCCAGCCTCATTACGGTGAACGTAATGGTTACGCAATATCTCTTTTACAGTATCAATACCGGTTTGAATTGTGGCTTCATCGTTTGTCGCGCAGTATTGACCAAGTAAATATTCCAGAACGTAAGATGGAACAATTGCATTACCTTTGACGGTTTTAACTAAATCTTTACGTACAACTAATCCGGGAAAGTATTGATTAATTTTGTCGTCTAGTAAGTTCATCTTATTCTAATTCCTTAAAAGTCAAAATCGCTCGCAAAAGATCTGCGAATCAAATAACTTAATGTTTTATATACTTTGTAGTGAGTAGTTCCAGCCTCAAGCTCTTCAAGCTTGAATGTAACCTCTTGCCCATTGGCTTCATTCGATTTTTGGCTAAGAATAAATCTCACAGATCTTTCTCTATCACGAGGGCTTTCAGATGATGAATCAAATGTAATAATTTGGCTATCAGATATTAATTCGCCATTGTTATTGTAAAGCCCAGCACGGAGCGTTATTGATTGAAGCTTTTCAGTCACTGCATCTGTTTGATACAACATTACTGCCAATTGGCCAGAGGTAATTGTCTTGCCAGGCCCAGCGATAATTTGCACTTCAACCTGTGACACATCGCTTTGACGTTTTTTGTTGATGCTAACCACTGGGATAACAATTTCTTGCAATGTTGCACCGCCATGCACAAAACGGCTGCCAGAACCCTTTAATCTTAAACGATTAATAGATTTTGGTATTTGTACTTCAATTTCACCATCTAGTCCAAGTTGTGCCGATGTGAACGTTTTAAAGCTGTCATGAGGCTTAAAGCCGCGGCCTAGTACAAAGCGGCGGTCTTTATACAGAATCGTATCGGCAGTAGGCTCAGCAGTTAGAAAATCACTTTCTTCAAGCACCTGGTTCTGATATATAAAACCATGATCGGCCGTTACAATTAAATTGCTTGCATTGGCATTCGTCAGCTTTTTAATCAAGTTAATTAATTCTTTAAGCGTATCTTCAGCAGCCGCAAAAACACGTTCCTCAGTGTCTCTTGTGTCACCGGTTTTATCAATCAAATTGTGATAAATGTAGACAACGTCATGATCTTTGAATAAGGCGCGGGTATCGTCACGACTTAATTGCGCGACATCCTCTGCTTGTATTGCGGTTGAGGTTGCTAAGCGTGTCGAGAGGATTTTTGCGCGGTTAGCTGTGCCCTGTGTGCTTATTCCATCGACAATAGTTGTGCCTGTTTCATTGTCAGTAATTGATAATGTAGTGTTAGGTAGCAATGCTGCCATTCCAAGTTGAGTATAGCTTGGTAGCATAGACAATGCAGGCTCTAAGGTTGCATCAAAGCGATCTTCTTGTCTAATCAGTGTTTGTAATTCATCTGCAATTTCATAACGAAATGCATCTGAGATCAGCACGCAAACTTTGGCTTTACGGTCGACAAAGGGTTGTACCCAATGCTGGTAAAAATTACGTTGTAGCTTAATGGGTTCTGCTTCCCACTTTTTAGTAGCATCAACAAAAGGCTGCCAGTGATTATTAAGCTTTAGCAGGTAATTATTGCTGTAATGGTTCTCAATCATATTACTTAAGCTGCCAAGTAGGGATGTTTGGCCTGATTGACGAGCATGAAATACGTATTTTCTATAGAGCTGGTCAAGCTTAAACCATTGGCGTGAGTAGTTTTGAATGCCATCAACAAAGGATTGAATTTCTAAATGTGCATTTTCAAGGCCATAAATAAAATTAGCCGCATTTTCAATCGCCAAATATAAATCTGCGTATCGGTCAAACCAATGGCAGTCTTTGCGTTGACGAACCCACATAGAGATATCAGCCGCAGTGATGGTGCGGGCCAATAGTGCTTGAACAAGATCATCGATGATTTTATGATCAATTAACTTAAAGTAATCAACTTCTAATAAATCTCTAAAATCACGTTTTTCGAGATCATGACTAATACCAAGTGCTTCAGCACATTTTTCAGATAATGCCTGGAAGCTTGCCTCGTATTGGCGACTATCCTTCCAACGTTTTAGAAAAACAACGGCTTCAGAATTAAGTTTGGGTTTTCCATTGGTAGCTGCGGCATAACAAGATTTGAAAAGCTCAATAACAAAGTCATAGAGCCCCGGTGAATTAGACTCATAGCTGAAATTGCGTTTAAGTTGTTCCCACAGAAATGTATCAATGCCACAACGGGTAATCGACTTAAACTTTTCATCTTTGCCATTTGCATGCTCAGCTAACAATGCTTCTAAAATCACATCCAGCCTTGGTTCACTGCCGGCACAGACAGCTAATATTTTGAGTTTGATATCGCTGTCGTAATCATGTGGTTTAAGCAAACGCTTTAATAATTCCCTTCGCTTTGCTGATCCAAAGAAATCAGTGTGGTCTTCTAATAAGTTTGCGAAAGTTGGTCCTAGCTCTAATTCTGCAAGCCAAAGTGCTATTTGGTTAGTGCTAAATTGACCGTATGCCAATTGAATATCTAACAACCAATTATCTAAATATACTGGTTGTGGTCCAGGTTTATAGATCAAGAATTTTTGTTCTGGCGCTTCACGCAACACACGATATTTAATATTAAACTCGTTATTGTTTAGTTGGATTTTTTCAACACCAACTATTGCAATCGCGTCATATACTGTTTTAAATTCTTGGTTATCATCATACCAAAACACTATTCTGTGTTTTTCAAATTTAGTATGCAGCGCTCGGAATATCTCGTCAGACATTTTTACTCTTCATCCTTAGCGTCAAGACCAAGTATTTTTTTTAATGCCGATCCAAATTTAAGATAATTCACTTTTACACCGCTATCTAAGTCAATTTCAATCTGCTGAGTAGCTAATGGATAAAGCACATCGCGTTCATACTCATCGAGCTCAACAAGCATTTTTTTCAGTGTTTCAAGTTCTTTAAGTGACTTGGTTTTATCGGCACTTGAAGCATTTGGGTTAATGCTAAGTTGCTCTAAGTGATCTTTGCGGGCAGATAGTTTAGTGCGAAACTCTCGTAAATAATCATTTAGTATTACGCTCACTGTATCTGAGCGATAGCGGTGCATGTAGATCAAAGCGTTAAAACTGCCTTTAGGGCTGCTAAACAACCAATAAATAGGGCGCTTTTTGTAGCGCTTAACGTGATCATTGAAGAACTCTTTAAGGAAGTAGTCTCTAATTGGTAGAGGCTTTCCATTCTTACCTAATGCATCTTCAATAAAGTGTAGATTTTCTTCATAATGCTCCCCGCTAAAGGTTACTCGGAGGAAAGTACGGAACCGCTCGGAAATGTCATCGTTAAACCAGTCACCATCAAGCATAGGTATAACGTTATCAATATCAGGGGTAAATGTAGGTTCAGATACTTGGCGCAGATAGTCTTTGAGAGACTCGCCTTGGTTGGCTAGAACTAAGCCTGGCTTATCGAGCGAATATCGTCCAAACATGCAGCCTACTGCATAGGAAATGAATTCACGGATGGTGTCAGCACGGAGAAGTCTCTCCAATTCATGATCGGATTTAATCCCAGGATAGCGATAGTAAGGGTTGCATGTCAGAGTGATTTCTTTCAATGGAACATCAGATGTTATCTCATCGGTCAGTCCGCAGTTTTCGATGAAAATGCGATTGTTTTCTTCTTCTAGAAGTTGCATTTCTTCTGTCATCCCTTGCCAATGAATACGTAGTTGATTAAATGCAGTACTTATTGGTAATGAAGCACCTTTAGAAGATAGGGTATTACATAGAAAATCCCGTGAAATTTCGCTAGAATTCCAATCCTCAGCAGACAATTCAATGCACCGACTTACTGAATCATGAATATGATTTGGAATATCATTGCGAGGAAAGGGTAGTGAAAATACATCATTCACTGTAGTGTTAACTGTTGGGTTAAGCGCATTTAAAAAATATCTTGCAATCGTTGAGTTTAGATAACCGAGAGCCAAAAAATCGCTTGTAAAATTATTATTAAAAATAGTTGGTGAACCTGAGCTATAAAAGCATTGACGTTGCTTGATCCTGAAACTAGTTTTTGTTGTAGTAATTAGCGACCAAGTCAAACCATCTTTATTCCAATATTTTGGATTACAAAGGCCCCCTTGAGAATCGTATGCGGACCTTGCAGCTTCAGACCAGTCTACTACGTGCAGTTCATTCCCATAATATTTTCGAAAATCTCCTCCATTGCAGTACATCTCCCAATGGGCAGAGGCGTGATTTACCTCCCATAAAAAGCGTAGATATTTTTCATTATCATGCGTTTTATTCCTTCCTCCAGATATAAAAATATTTCCAATATTTGGTTCTTGAAATAAACTATATCCTTTGATCCAATAAACTATTGGCATTGACGGAATTTTGTGAAAGTCGGTGCTGGCAACACGAAAAAACCAGCCGCACTGTGGATTCGCAATAGCTCCGCGAATCATACGATCCTTTTCTGCTTCCGAACCCCCTTCAATTAACCGGAAATAATCCCCCTTAAATCCAATATAGTTCGCATTTTCAAACACAAACGCGGTAGTTGATACTACCTCTCCACCAATACTGTCAAATGCTCTTGGACCTAAATGCGCCATCCCAGTTAACGTTTTTTCACTTAGAAGCTTATATCGTAACTTCTCATACGAGGAAAGGAACATCCAGCTCTGCATGGTAATCATGGCAACGCTACCTTGTTGAACAGTAAGGTCAAGATTTCGCTCAATAAACATCGCAAACAGATCTGATTTGCTGTCTGGATAATTTTCTTTGATCCAGGCACTCATTCGTCCATTCATACCTTTTCCGCCCATATAAGGAGGATTGGCAATCACTACATGATATTTGGGGCTGAGGTAATTTGCCTGTTTCAAAACAAGCAGAACTTTTCTATGAGTTTCAGCTAAAAACAAATTACCAACCATATCTTTTGCTTCCAGCATCGGCAATAGACTCACTACATCAGTGAGTTTCGGTCGTATCAGTGAGCCAAAGTTATCAGCCTCTTCGAACTGAGTAAGCGTTTCACGCAGATTTTGAGTAAACAGGTCGCGCCCGACAACAGATATATATTCACTTAATTCATTTTGATCAAATATTATGTTTTGCAATACGCAAATATTAGGACGAATGCCTTTATTGAAAAAGCGTCGCTGCTTATCCCTTGCCTTTATAGTGAGTGCAAATGCAGCCAATTCACCGGCGCGCTCATCAATTTCTATGCCATATAAGTTATGGGTGAGTATTTTTTCAGGGATTTCAGCTGGATCTGTGCCAGACTCTTCATAAATTGCATAAAGTAAATCAAAGGCGTAGGTAAGCATGTGTCCTGAACCGCATGCTGGATCACAAATTTTAATGTCTTCAGGCTTACTTATTTGGAGAAAATCGGAATTAGTTTGCTCATTTTCATTTGCTAGAGGTTTGATGTAATAATCCATTTGCTCAACCAGTTTTGAGTTTGGGTTATTTAACATCCATAAGCGACCGAGGGAGTTTTCTACCAAGTAACGCACAATCCAATGTGGTGTGAATAACTGAGTTGCAGCAGGAATATTTTCAGGTGTAATTTTTTTATTCTTTTTTAAACCGTCAAATACTTCATCTTTTTTCTCGGATATATAGAACTGGTAAAGCCAGCCGATAACTTCAACGATCGGATGTTCTGTTCCATTCTCACTAATTTCCTTACATGTGTCAGGCGTCATTGCCTCACGGGTATAGGCGAGTATAGAATTTCCAGATAGTAAATCATCTGGCATTAAAAGCTCAGTGTAGTCCGCAATGCGTTCAAACAAGTAGGGCATGGCGCGATGGAAGTCGTTACATACTGCCACCATAAGTAACCGATAAGCTTCTTGCTGAGGATCACGACTTGAAGCAGTACCACTCAATAGTGCACTGATCTGATCTCTAACTTTAGTAGTGAACATATCTTTATCAATATGGCCCATTTTAGCTTCAGCCAATATTTCAGGTTGGAACTGACCATCTAAAGGAGAAACTACACGGATACGTGTATAGCCATTTAAATCCATAAAACGTAATGCACAAAAGCGGTTAAACCAAGTGTAAGCAACTTTATCTATAACCAGCGCTTGCCCATGGAGTTGAATCTGCTTTTCAAGCTCTTTAACAGCTTCAGGATTTTCACGCCGCGCAGCACTTTCGCCCATCAATACAAATTTTAATTTCGCTTCAACCTGATCAATAAGCGAGCGGCGAGCATATTGTGCGAAGCGTTTTAGTTTTGTTGTTTCCATTATTCTTTTATATTCCTTGACGCACTATTGCAGCAACATAATTTACATTCTGACTTTTGAAAGGAATGTCGCATATTCTTACGATCAAACCTGAACCTGCTTACCAGCTTCAATTTCTTTTAGCCACGCCTTTCTAACTTGCTCTAAGTAACGGTCTACATCTGCTTTATCTGCTAACCATACTTTATCAAAATCAACAAAAATTGATCGCGCAGCAATAATTTGTGGCTGAACTGGTTTAACTGCAACTTCAGTATGATCGTCAGTTGTTTTGGTTACACTACCATCACTAACTAATGGCTTTTGAATTTCAATTGGAGGAGATGCCCAACGTTGAAGGTTTGCAAGAAGTTGAGGGTATTTTTGATCTTCAAACTGGCGATACTGATCTCTAATCATTGCAATACGTTTTTGGGTAACAATACTTTGTTTTTGTTGATCAAACGCTGACAACAATTCTTGTTGTTGCGTAGCACCAATTTTTATAAACTCTGGTGCATTTTGGATGCGAATTTTGAGCTGCTCTAATTGGATAGCAGCGTTTTCGATCTCTAGTTTATGTTGAGCTTGAATCTTTTGTTGTATGGCTACTAAACTAGTTTTAACTTCTTGCAAGCGATTGCCTATGTAGCCATTAGGGTCGGTCAGTGTGGCTTTAATAAGCGCTAGTTCATCCCCTTGAATATAGCCAAAATTATCTTCCTGTTCTTGTATGAACTGACTTGCCTCTTCATAAATAGTTTTTTGCGGACTACTCATAAATTTTCTAAGCGGATTGATTAACTGCTCTTTAAGAGCATGCAAGCTTTCTTCTTGCTTGGGCAATTCTGTAATAAACCAATTTGTATTTTTAGCAATAATTTCACTAAAGGTTTCCAACACGGGTTTTAATGCCCCAAGATAAGGGTAAATAGCCGACTGTGCATACATTTCTGCTAACTTCTGTTTTAACTCTTTAAAGGACTCAACCGTTTCCTTTGCTAGGGTTTTAGCTTCTGTACTTTTTGCAGGGGCATCAAAAAACTCAGCGTAAAACTCTTTTAACGCCCTAACCTGAGAAGCCGTGAACTCGATTTGGGGCTCTAAAATTACATTGCCATGACCATGTGTATTTCTTAATGTGCGTTCTAAATCATCCTCTTCGATTAGGTTGCTATCAACCCGAACCTCTAGCTTACCGCGAGCACAAAGCAACGCTAAATTACACATAGTTGCTGCATAAAACCAACCGTAAGGTTTACGTTCAAATTTTTCAAGTAAACTTTTAACTGTAGTGCGCACACCACCCCTGGTATTGCTTTGTATGAATGAGAGTAGCTCTTGCTCGACTTCGGTTAAATTTGTTGCGTCGTTACCGAGTAATCCTTGCTGTGAGTGCTTTAGATATTTGCCGATATCATTTTCACTGTATACAATGTTTCGAAGCATCCGTAAATTAGGATAGCTATATTCGATGAGTTGATGGAAGCCTTTTAAAATACGACTCTGTGCATCTTCGCTTTGCACACTGACATCGCCACTATTTACGATTAACTTCGCTTGTGAAAGTAGACGTGACAAACGATCTGTAATCTCAGATTCTCTTAATTGATTTTGCGTGGCTTTATCGCTTAGTACACGCTTAACTGTCTCTTGCTGACTCATTGAAACATTTAAGCGTATGTATTTCTCTGTGCGTTTGTACATGAGTATATCGCGCACTAATTGCTCGTCTTCTGGTAGTACTACCCTTAGCTCATCTTTACCCATGCTTTGCATCGCTTGGATAGTTTCATTGCCAGAATTTTCACTAAACGGTGTGATGATATGTATCGCTAATTCATACTCTCGACCTTGTGTGCGATCATCCATTTTTCTTGTAAATGGGTAATCATGGCCCTGATCACCATAACGAATTTTTCTATGTTTAATAATGTGATCAAAAACTAGATTTTCTAATTTATCTGCAACATCTCGTGATTCAATTTCAGTGTTTTTAATATCTTGTTCAATATCTTTTTCTTCATCGGTCAGATATTCGTAAAGATCACCATTTCTTTGAATGTAAGTCTGTTGTTCAAGTAGATTAAGTGCGGCTTCAATTTTCTTTTTAAGCTCTGGTATGTCTTGACCGAACTGATCTAACATTAGCACGCTTATGTTACGTAAAGTGCTCTTAAATTCTTTAACATATTTGACTAGAAATAAGGTTTTAAGTATGCGCACAGCATATGGATCGCCTAGGTTTTTCTCCGCTTGCTGAACAGATGCCTGAATAGCGGACTTAAGCGAAGTTCTTATGCCACCAAACATTAGATCGAAAGTTGCTAGTTGGCCGACAGGTTGCTCTGCAATTTCAATGGCAACTTCACGAAAAACGCCCAGCATAGACCTTTCGCCGACTGAGCTATGTTTACCCTCAAAACCATTATGCGCTGAAATTGATTGGATTGCAGCTTGAAATAAATCAAAATGGTAAGGAATGAATGGATAAGCATTCACGAAATGATCAGCATCTTTAAAATTGCGATACGATTGGGCGCCATCAGCAAAATCAAATAATGTTTTGAAGTTGTTAGATTGTTGATTGTAAATCTTGGTTAGCTGATCCTGACCTAATTGATTTTTAGCTAGCAACCGCTTTTGAATGACTTCTGCTACATCTGTACTGGTAAGTTTCATTCGATTGGCAAACCGCGCCTGAATCTTCGAAAAGTCATTGCTTTGCTTGGCACTCATCTCGCCGACTACTGTGTCCATATCTTCTTGAGCCGTTACGATTACCCATGCCTGACCTTTACATTTTGTAGCTAAACTTTCTGCAATTGTTTGCAAATTGGTCATGAGTTTCGTATTTTCAGCTACATATTGACCAACTTCGTCAACGAAGAAATTCAAGTGAAAGTTTTTTGGTTGCTTCTCTAGCCAATTACTAATTTGGTTAGCAAAGTCTTCAATAGATAAACTGTAATCAGCGCGATATTTATCTAAAACCCCTACAACTTTTTGCCCTGTGACAAAGTTGAATGCATCATCTATTTGACTGGATAAGCGAGATGTTCTAGATCTTCCCCAATCCCAGTCATGTAGGTCACTTTCTAATTCTTGAAACTTTGCTTTAAATGATTCAAATAAACCATCTTGGTCTAGATTGCGCTCAAAGTTTGCAATATATGCATGCTTTCCGTAATAACCACAAGACTCGTCAAAAACTTTAACAAAAACGGCAAGTAAGGCATCAATTTCAGTTTTACTAATTACATCTGCTTTTTGATCAATATTAAATAAGATGCTTTTTGATGGTATGGCTACGGCTTTAAGTAGATCTGCTTCAAGCAGCATATTCCCCTTTACTTTGGGTAAAAATAAATCGAGTGCTCTTGTATCTTCAACTTCTCTATTTTCAAGAACTAACGCAAGCATCTTTAGCAGATGGGATTTTCCAGATCCGAAGAAACCTGACACCCAAACCCCATTGGCATTTTTGTAATTATTGTAAGCATCAAAAAATGACTCCAATCGTTTTGATGCCTCATTCGTAAGAACATACTCTTCAAGTTCCGTCCTAAGGCTTGCATCATCATCAGCTTTAATGACGCCATCAATGGGGCGATTAACTTCTTTTAGGAAAATATCTTTGAGCTGCATAATATGCCTTAAATTTGGTAATCAAATATGTTGTAAGCACGATAATATTTGTCATCATGCAATAGACTAAATAATTCTAGAGATGCGCCAGTCTCTATTGAGTGTGAGTAGCTGCCAGGGAAGAAAATTACTGTAGGTTGAAGCTTTGCAGCCTTTTGAAGATTATTTAAAACGTTGTGTGACCGTATAAATGGAAATACCTCGCCAACACCAGTAATAAACAAAACATCACATTTATTTTCTGCTAACTGTTTGGCTATGGCAGGAACAATTATATTTTCTACATCACACATAGATTGAAAATCTTCCAGAAGCTTTGCTTTAGTTAATGAGGGTTCTTTTTCTAAGTACCACTTAAAATCACCGTCAATTTTTAATGTAGTAATGCATAAGTCAAATAAATTGACATCGAGAACTTTCACCCCATTCTGTTCAAGCCTGTTAATTAATTGCTTTTGCATTTTCGCCATCTGTACCTGCTCTGACGGTTTGTAATCGCATACAAAAAAAGGAACCTCGCCATTCAAACTATCCATTTTTAGAAAACGCTCGCTACCAATCACATTTAGTAAATGATCAAATCGCTCCGGAATAGATGAGTTTTTTATTAATTTTTTCATTTGAAAAATTTCGATATATCTGCGTCAGAAATAGGGAATACTAAAAGCAATGCATTATCTTTCTCAGTAAAGTTTGATATTAGGCTAGGAGTAAATGTCGCAGGTTGAATGAAATTATCAGCAGTTATAAGTTGCGCTTCCTTCATCATCCTAAAAATATTGTTACGCAGCTTCAGTCTTGTGGATTCTGTTATTTGGTCAAGCTCTTCATGCCAAACGGCTTTATTGTTATAAAAAACATCAAAGTCCTCATAACGTACTTGATATTTTAAGGTTACATAGTGATCTCTCAGCACTTCAATAGCGAAGTCCTTAATTAATTCATATCGTCGTGTTGATGCACTCCAGAGTATGTATGCTTTTTCTTTAAAATTGCCATTCATGAATAATGCTAGCTCATCTAGACTTAAGCACTTGAGTCTAGAAATAATTTCATAAGCAACGCGCTTAGACGCCGATGCGGTTTTAACTTGGAGTAAATTTCCACTTTTAACGGCATTTTCAACATAGAGCCAATCTTTGGAGTTTAAATAAAGCTCTATAAGACTGGTAGACTCTTGAATGAATAGACCTCCAGTTGTAAATGATAACTTGTACCTAGCTGCGTTCACATGATCCTAAGAATTATATTTTGATGTCACACAAAGGTTGCCTGAAAAATAAAAAGGCACGACCATTTTTTATCATGTCGTCTATTTAGAGTGCGTTATCCTTTAGATAATATGCTTCTTTTAATAAGCATATTATCTACTAAAAATATTTTTTATGTGCATTCAATGCATTTATTAATCTGTTAATCATAAAACACCTGCCCTTTCAAATCCCTCTGCAGCACCTTGAAGAAAGCCAGCTTAGTAGCACTTCTTTCGGCACCACACACATGGTTAGGATTCTCTGACTTGTAGCGCCTTAATATCTCTACTTTATTCCCATTTAAGTGATATGTCGCCAGATAGCTGATGTTGGCATTTTGGTAGTTTACATCAGTAGGTATGCGTGTAATGTGGGTGCTGGTTGGAAAGGTGAGCGTGTAAGTTTCTTCCATAGTGTTTGAGTAACAAGCTAGCGGGAATTTTGCATTGTCTTTCGGCTTACTTCTGCCTAGTGAGGTCAGTTCACCTTGTGTCACGCCTACTGGAATTTTCATGGCACCAGGACCAGGGAAGTTGGCGATTGGGTCTAAGGTAAACGTAGCGTTTTCTTCAAAGGGTTTGGCTAAATTAAATGGGTCGCTAGTGATGATTTTACCTAGACCTGTTTCACCTTCAGGCTTCAATCGATATTTAACAAGCAGATCATCTTCATAATCAGCACTGGCAGCTTGTGCGGCGCGATAACTGATGCCCACTGCCCCTGTCATGTAGCTGTGACTAGTGCCAATCATGCTGCCATCATCGTTAATAACAATATCCAC
>CANNLO010000076.1 GCA_947505055.1 Methylococcaceae bacterium
GCGGGGAGTCGCTATTTTTGCGAAAGCTTTTATGGGCATCCCTGCCCAACAAGTGGCAAAAATCACCCGACCGCTAATGCCTGCGGCGACCCCAGCCGCTTCATTCGTTGGACACCCAACAAGGGGTGCCCAACATCATTCTCGCAATGACTCGACGCGATGTAGGAAAGCCTGCATTTTCACTACGCAAAAAGCGCTCCGTGAAAACACATGCCCTATCGCTTCTGGGGACTACTCGACTCCTGTCTCGCAGCGAATGATGATTAGAGTCAATGAATTTGTGCTGTTAACCTATTTAGTAGCATTCAATCCCACTTGAATTGATTTAGCAGTCAGAAGATTAGAATATTTATATAGCGCATTTTTAATATCAATGGTTTGCCAATCGGGATGAAGCTGCAGCAACAATGCGGCCACGCCGGCAACATGCGGAGTAGCAAACGAACTACCTGTCATAAAATCATATGCCTGGTGCGGAACAGTCGTCAAAATATCCTGACCTGGCGCAATAAAGCCAACCTGATTATCTCCACCCTCGAATCCGACAGCAAGAACACCAGGAACATTTGCTGGAAAGCCTCCTACTTGAGACTTGGCAGGAACTGCAGCGACTACAATAATTCCTTTTTCCAAAGCTTTCTCAACCAATTGCCTAAGCAGGGGATCATCGGGGCCGCTTAGACTGAGATTAACTATCCGACTATCATGGCTAATAGCTTGATTTAAAGCCAACGCCAAAGTATAGCTATTGCAATGCGACGCCAGTGAATTTGGCTTGTCAGGCCAACAAGCGCGATAGGCTAAAATTTCAGCTTCTGGTGCTATCCCAACAATCCCTATTCCATTGTCTGCGCGCGCAGACAAAATACCCGCCACAGCAGTACCATGGATATCTGCAACATTATGATCCAAGGGCTCAGGGCCCATATTTTCTGACGATTTAATCTGACCTTTTAAATCAGGGTGATCAATATCTACCCCGGTATCAATAATGGCTATGCGCACGCCCCGACCCGTAGAACTTCGATGCAATTTTTCTATTTCTAATGCATTAAAACCAGCCTGCAAGTGCACATAAGGATCTGTTGTACTAACCGGAGAACCATGCTCCTTGCTCCCAAGTACCTCGAAATTATGCATTTGCTGAACCCCGGAAACCTGCGGGTCTTTTTGCAATTCAACCATGACCTGCACCAACTGAAAACCCTTGGGTACCTCATAAACTACACAACTAACACCCAGTGTAGTCACCGGCCATTGGGTAATGTACTGTAAATGATGACGACCAGCCAAATCATGTGCAATACGGGTGCTCCAACCAGAGTTATTATATAGACCACGACTCCGATAACCCTCCTGAGTATTAGCAGGCAACTTCCGATCTATGGTTTGATCGACAAAAGTAACTAATAAGCGACGATCAGAATCTGCACCACTATCACCCAAATGATAAGCATCAGATGTATTAGCACAACCGTTTAATAATGCGAATAAAAAAGTTAAAAAGAGAAAGTAAAAAGATTTCATGACAGCATCAGTGCTCCAACACAGGTTCAGCCAACACGACATTCTGCTGACTACGTAACAAGGTTATTGTTTCATTTAAATCAAGGCTATTTTTATCTGCACCCAATCTCACTATATAGGCGCCAACTTTATTAGGCCCCTCTATAATTTGCCCATGGATTTTTTCAAGCGCATTATCAATGTCCACCGTGGACAAGGACTCTTTAAAAACCACGCTAAACTTTACACCCTCTTCAATTTCCGGTTTGGTAGCCGATAGCGTGAGATAATCAGCCATATGAAATGGATGTTGCTCGTTATGCATCATAATTGGAGTACTTACCAAAACCAACGAGGCCGCAATTGCAAAGTTTTTTAACGTATCAGTATTAAATCCTAAGAATCGTCTACCTCGACTTGAAGTTTTGCCCAGTAAATTTGGCTTGCCACCCCCACTATTTTTTGTATTTACATTTACCTGAACTAAAGTGGGTGCAGAAGTTTTCAAGTCTGGCCTGACTGCTCTAAGCCTCGCCTCTAAACTAGCAAAAGATGTTTCGGCTGCCACCTCTAGAATCGATGATTGCTTGACAGTTTTAGCCAGTTTATTCAAGCTATTCATCTGACTTCTGCACATAATACAAGTACGAAGATGTTTTTCGACCAACTGGTTCTCAACCTGATCTAGCGTTTTATTTTGATACCAAGGCAATAGTAACTGCATTTGTTGGTGTGTATCGGCTGATAGCAAATTTTGGTTATTCATAAATTTAATTCTCTTGGTTATACGTAAACGCTTGTAGCATTTTACGGGCATTTGACATACTAGACGTCACTAAGTTCTCTGAACAATTAATCATTCTGGCAATATCCTGATACGATCTTCCATGAAAAAAAGTTAGCCCGATAATAAGTCGCTGGTCCGGCTCCAGTATACCAAACGCAGAACTAAGCCACTCTTCATTATCAAATCTCTTATCTGAAGCAATAAGTCCACAAATCCAGATAGGTAGCTTGCTAGCGTAATCTGAAAATTCTTGTTTTTCCAAAACCAGTGATAAATCGCTTCCCAAACAAATATTTTCCAGGTGATTTTTTACTCTTTGCAAATCATTGTTTTCCAAGGTTTGATTAAGATACCAAGGTAAAAGCGCCATGACTTGTTGGTGCTGATCGTTTAATAATGAAGTTCGCATAACATTAACCGAAGTACTCTTGATTACTTGCAAAATTCTTTAACTTCTTTCGCGCATGAAACATGCGCGTTTTTACAGTATTTTCCGGACAATCTAAAATCTTGGCAATTTCCTGGTAATTAAGCTCGTGATAGAACGTCAGCTCAATTACCGCTCGTTGATCCAGTGTCAAAATCCCCAAGGCATTGTTCAACCAGTCTTCATTTTCCCAACTGTGTATTGTAAGATTCACTTCGTCGCCCTCAACATCTAGCAAATCATCAACATTGACTTCACTTTTATGTTTAGCATTCTTGGACATAGCCTTAAGTACCTTGTTATAAGCGATTCCAAAAACCCAGGTAGAAAGCTTACTCTGATATTTAAAACGATCCGGGCGTTTCCAAATTACCAACAAAGTTTCCTGAATCAGTTCCTCAACAAAATCTGGATCACGGGTTACACGAAGAATGAACCGAAATAACCTGGGATAATAAATCTTGTAAAATACTTCAAATGCAGAAGCATCACCTTCAACAATAAGTCCAAACAAAATATACTCATCAACACCTGCCTCTGATTTTTCAGACAAGCATTTCTGACTTCGGTTTGGAAACAACCTTAAAGGTGTCGATATCTCTGTATTTGCCTTTGATATGTTCATCTCGTTTCAAGTATCGTTAAGTAGGTTCCGAACTAAGGTAATATAGTTCAAATGCCAGAAAAAAAATTAAAATCCGACTGTTAATGACAACAGATATTTATTGGTTAAGGGACGCGGATAAAACTCATCATGATCCAGATCAGTGTCAAAATGTTCTTTTACATTAGCATCAACGTAACGAATATCCAGCGCTAAATAAGACGTTAAAAACCACGAAACGCCTAAATTCCAGTAAAAAAAGTTTTGACCCATCAACCCTTTGGCCTGATAGTAACCCAATCCTCCAGAGAACCTCACCGTATCCAAAATATCACGACGATAAATCAACTCATAATTGGGTATAGTTACATGTCGTTGATATGCGTTGGGAGCAACTGACACTTTCGCGCTTAACCAATCCTGATAATGTAAGGCCGTGTTCAATTCAGCATAGTCGCCAGCCTGTCCAAAAATATTACCATTATAAATATAACCACTCACAGACAACTCAGTTCTCAAGTTCGAAGAAAGTGGCATAGCCCAGCCGACATAGGGTTTTATTTCAACTGTTGCCAAATTAGACCTACGTAAACTTTCAAAATTGACTTGTGACAACCCCAACCCTGTAAACCAACCATTATCATTCTGATAATCGAGGTGACCCTGAAATACCGGATCGCCCTGACTTTTAGAATAACCACGATAAACATAATTACTCAAAACACCAACCTCTCCATGCCACTCCGCATGAGCAGTCGACAAACCCAACAACATGCAAAAAATGCCACTAAAAATTTTCTTTTTAAATATTAATAATCTATATTGAAAACCATTCAAATTCATTGTGACTAGTTTTGCAATTTCAATTAAGCCCAAATGCCTTCTCCGATTATAAGCTAACAAAAAACTCATATTATATAACATACGATGGAATCCTTAGATTCATTTCACAAACCATATATTAACCGGGCAACGTCTTCTTATCGCCCGACAATTTACAACCCTAATAACTTATTTCAAGCCGGCATCAAATGATTTTAATGCTGGCAAGCCTTTTGGTTTTCTTCCAGCCGCTCCAACTGCTGGCAATAATATAGTTTGATCTACTGCCGGATTTGCCGTCACTTCATTCTCATTTCCCACATGTCCATTTGGTATGGTTAAGGATGGATGATCGAAAGGCGCTTTTTCCCAACGTACCCTTTCATCGGTAAGAGACTTCATAAAGGCCACCAGATCAGCCACATCTGAGCTTGTAAGATTTAATGTTTCCTGTGGCGGCTGCCCTGGATTGCAGGTTGTAATATCCAACTCCTTAGTACCGGCCATATCCGGAGCAATATTACTGGTCTGACCGGAAGGCCCTGATAGAAAACCGGTATCATCAATCAGACCAGTTGCGGGATCAGCGGCAACCACACCGTTAACTATGCGCGCACCGCCACACTCACTGTCGATCTCAAACATATCTTTACGATCACCACCCCGGTTATAAAACTCAACAACTTGCTCCAAGGTTGACTGCCCACCATTGTGAAAATAGGGGCCTGTTAACTCCACATTTCGCAAAGTAGATGACTTGAACGCGCCATCAACCGCGTCACGCTCATCACTGACGACCGAACCCGTTATCGAAAAAAGAAAGGAATCAGTCTTAAGCTGATCAGGCGATAAACTGGAAATATTATCATTAGGATCACAGATGGCATAAATATCATAAGGATCACAAAGCGCCGGTGCATTTCTTTTTGCATTTCGAGCAAAGGACAAGGGGTTACCATAAGGATCACCTGCACCTACCCCCAAATCTTCAGCAGTTGGACGTACGCCAATGTTATAAAAACCAGCATCATAGAGCGCGAACCCGCCGTCACCCATCAACATTCGTTCAGTATATTTACCACTGTCCGGCATATTCTGAAGATTTTCTACATGGGTAGTTGAAGCGGCTGTAAACTCTGCTCCCATGTGACAAGCAACACATTTACCCTGATTTAAAAAGATATTCAAACCATTACTTTCCTGGGCGGTAAGCTTGTCACGACCATTAATAGCCTTATCAAAACGTGAATCATCGGACACCAAGGTGGCTTCATAAGCTTGAACCGCCAAACCCCAGAACAAGGAGAAATTATTTTCGATGAGTTTATATCCACCTACCGTTTTAGTATCGGGCACATCCCAATAGTCGTTATTAAAAGCACTTTGTATCAACAACTTATAGGTATTGGCAGGCTTAATGCCTCCAGCTGAAGTCGTGTAGACTCCCAAGACGCTATCAGAGACATCAACTTTTTGCTTACCCAAAGGCTTAAGTGACAACATTTTTCTGCCCAAGTCTGGAAACTGCTTCCCACCACATGACATTTCCATGTCACTAAGAGCAGGGCCAACTGCTTGAGATGCCAAGCTGGCGTTGAAAATTTCAACTCTCGTTTTAATCAGCTTGCCTTTGAGGTCTTTACTATAAATCTCGCCAGCGGGCATCAAGTTTATATCGGCAAACCGTCTCATGCCAAACGGATCGAGACCGTTAAATACGTTATTTGCCCGTCCATCCCAAAAATTACGAAAATTATAAGCTGCATTAATAACTGTAGGTGTGTTGCGCGGCGCGACTTGACGTACCGAGTTTCCTGCAACATTAAATAATGGCATTTGCGGTCCGGAAATGGGGAACTCGATAGTGCAGTTCTCTTGCGTGCCGGGTGCTGTCAGGCCTTTAAAGGTTGAATAAAAAACACCTTGAGAGGAAATCACATCATCACTGTCATAGACGATTTTCGCATTTCGATCAGCCTGTAGGGGTTGACCCGGCATAAGGGACTGTGGCTCTTCATATTTTCGTAAAGGAAAATCTGATTTTTTCAGCGTGTAATTAGGCCCTTTTCCACTAGCAGGAAACAAAGGATTTATATTGGTCGAGTTAGGATTAGAAGCCATAAAATCAAATACACTACCAACTGGCGTTTTACCATCACTGGCAAAGCCGTTGCTTGCATTCCTTACGCCCGGGTCAATCTGATTTTTAATTCGATTATCGGCGCCTGCCTGAAAATGGCAGCTGGCACAGGCAAGCCCATCACTTCCTACCTGACTATCCCAAAATAACATTTTTCCCAAAGCGATCGCCGCCGCCTTGTTTTTAATAATACCTTTATAAACTGATACTTTATTGCCACTAGGATCAACGGTATATGGCTCAGGAACTGGCGTACATTTAAGGGAACTCGGGACTTCCGGATTATTTATTCTATCATTGGCATTTGCCGCACAAAACACTTGTCGCGGTGTAAGTTTCGGCTGACTGACTACCACTGCCTCTACAGGTTGAGTAAAAGTAATAAGTAGTGTCGCTACCAAACCCAAAAATGCAACCAGTTCACGACCAATCGACTGATCTTTCATAGTTAATATAGCATCAGTATTCATAATAAATTCTCTGTAAAGTGTGTGCTTAGTTAAAATTGGCAAGTGTTTACAAGGCCGGTAGCAGGGCTTGTGATAACACCACATAACAGAGTCGGCACAATACTTCCAACCCCACCGCGACTTGAATACACATTAACTGTAACAGGCAGTGTATAAATGTTATTAGGGAGTGATGGATTTCCTTTCGGATGCAGCGCATCTAAAATAGTTCCGGAAGCGGTATACTGCCAGCATGGATTATTTCCGACTGGACAGGGCAATCCACCCGCAGGTGCAACAGCCGGATTGGTTACCAGTTGCATTGGCTGAGGATCACTAGCCATTTGAAGTCCAGACGCACTAACAGCCTGAACATACAATTGAAGGTTTGGCGTCGTATTCCGCAATGAAGAGGTCGCTGTTACCTTTAAAATACCTTTATTTTGTTCATTGTCCCAGGTTGCCTTGATGACGCGCACCGCATCAGGTGTTTGCGTAGCAGGGATAGTCAACTGCATTGCCATCTTACCAGCACATTGGCTGGGCGCCGGCATTGGCTGCGCCCATGGGGCAGGATCAAGTGTCCCTACAATCGGCGGATTAGTGCCCGCACTTGCGGTAGTCAAAGGCCCTGACCCACAGGCAAGAAAAGCTAGATCCTGAAAGTTATTGGGAAGTACTGGATCACCCAAGAACAGATTTTTAGTAAAAATATACTCAAAATTCGGCGCATTATACTGACCGGCAACCAGGCCATTGGCATATTTTCCGGCAGGATTTTTTGGATCCAGATAGGCTTGTGGTATGTAACAAGGCATGGTTCTGCTATTACACATTGACCGGCTAACGATACGCACGTTACGTGTTGGTGGTCCATATGCACCGGTCGCAGGGACAAAACTGGCGCGACCTATAACCGGTGGACCGGATGGATTAACGCTACTTAATAAACGCTCAGTAACCACTCCGGTAACCTTGTCAACATCCATCGCAAAAATATCAACCAGAGAACTAGGATCAGTAGTAAAGCCCTCGACATTGACCCTTCCAGTAACTACCTGTGGAATATTCTGGATGGGTAAGGCATTGGTGCCGGCAAGTAGACCTTCTATCATCACATAAACAGGCTTGGAACCAGGATAGGTATAAATGCCTATATGAGCATTAATGGTATGTGCTGAAATGAAATACGGTGAAACAAACATTGAATTTGCCGTATTTACATCCGCCGTCAAAGTGCCTGAGTAATCAATATAATCGCCAACTTCAAAAGGCGCTTGGCGATCAGCACGTGTTGTACATGGAATGTTAGTAGTTGCTCCGTTAGTAGCGGTAATTGTTCCGCAAGGTCCGGGGGCTGGAGCTGGATTAACGGGCAATGCATCCATTACAAAGCTGTGGCAATAGCCATCATTTTGCGCAGGAAAAGCAGGAAAATTAACACCACTGGCTACGGGTAAATTTCTACACTTAGAACTATTGACACCTTGTTTGGGACGATTTTGTTGCGGACAAAGCGCATCGGTATCACCGCTGGTGCTAAAAGGATAAGCCCTGGGGATACACATTGGAAAACCAGTCGCGGCATGAATGGTTGGATTATCGGTATCGGCTGTAAAACGTTGGTCATACAGATTTTCTTCAACATCACAAGTTCCTTGGGCTATACAGCCAGGTCCGCCATGCTTTAAACCGAATCGACCTACCGGATCATTAATTCGAACCCGAGCATCAGGAGACAAACAGTCAGGAGTAACCATTGACTGCCCAGTAAGACCGTTAGCAGGCAAGCTGGAAGAAACACATAATTCACCGGTTACGTAATCAATAGACTTAATATAACCCTGGCCTAAATTAAGCGACTGCTGTGAAATAAAGACTAGTCCGGCAATATATTTGGAAACACCTGTTGCGGCATCTTTAACAATATTACCCTGAATATGAATTTCATAAGACGGTAATGGCAAGGCTCCCGGAGTTGTATCCCTATCTTCAAGCGCCAAACCCGAGGTACCTGGAGGTGTACCAGCCGGTACCAATGCCGGATCAAAAAGTTCTGCCCATGTCAATGAGGTGGCTGGCATCTGCAAAATAGTATTGCAGGGAATGGTAATCTCAACGCCATTAACAGTTACCCAACCACCATAGAGACGAGGGTCAAGATTTGCAGAGCCCGGACAAACGCGATGATCCACTGCTGCACTTTGTATATGTCCAATTACATCAAACTGTGTAGGAACTCCTGGTGGTGGAGTGATTGGGCTAACCGGGAATATGGCTGGCTTGATTCCATTTAAATTGCCTCCTTGGCCGGCGATGGCACAGTTGGCCGCAACTATTACGCTTGTCAAACCTAAAGCAATGGAAATGTATCTCAACTTCATAACAGGAACCTCTATAAATTATTGAATTATCATTAACTCAGTGTAACTAGCCCTGAATTTTTCATCTTCGTCGATAAACTTAAAGCAAGACCTGTACCAACTCTGAAAATCACCACAAAAAACCATGCACTGAAGCACACTATCAAGCATGACGAGAACCACAACCCAGCTATACAAAAACCTTACCACTCCCACAAACCGCGACAGTGCTATCAAATATCGCCCTGTGGGGTAAAATGTTTTCCCCACGAAGCCCTCCGCCCTTATTAATCGGACACCTGATGTAACCAAAAGTTAGATTAGACTGACAGGTAGAGCTATGACACAAAAACTGTAAAACTGCCAAGATCGGACCCGACCTGACAAATCTGTCACTGACCTGACCAAACACGCACTTAACAAGATGTGAAGCCCAGATTAATCATGAAAAAACACACAATCCTGAGCCCTTCAAATGTGATTATTTTATAGATTTTGTTTCTTGATTTATGAGATCTGTGCACGGACAGCCCCACTTAACCCAGCAACTCGGCTAAAACTGGACGACTGCCGTTAGGCTCCATCCAGCGCAAATACTCCGCAAGATATTTGGCATCACCCAACGCAGGCGCAATACCCCATCGTTCCAGAGCCTCAATACCAAATTTAACAACACCCAAATGCTGACTCTTATCGTTATCGAGTCCCGGATCAGAAAATTTATAACCAAGACTCTCTCTTAACAGCTCAATATTGGCTTTGGTTCCTGTCAAAAATGTCCAACCTGGCTGTATCTTGTGCATCTCGGTATAGGCTTTTAGCACAGCAGGTGTATCGTGCTCTGGCTTTAAAGAAATAGAATACATAAAAATATCCTTGCCCATACGCTCACCAAATTCCTTATAAACACGTTTGAGGTTAGCAGTCATGCCAGGGCAAATACCTTAGCAATCGGTATAGGTAAAGTTAATCTGACTATCTTGTTCTTGATCAGATCATCATAAAAGCGCACCACTTTGCCTTCATGCGTTATCACGGGCACGTTTGGAAAAGTTTTTTTACTACGACTGGCCTGGTTTCCAATAACCGGAGCTTGGGTCTTGGCTACACTTTCAGGAACAAAAAACTAAAGCTGCGGATACTAAAGAAGCACCCGTCAAATTTTTAAGAAAGTTTCTTTTATTCATGGCTATTTACTCTGCAATAGTTGATTGGGGCACTTTATTTACCGGCATTAGGATCGGTAGGCGGCACGATTTTGAAGCGAATCATCATCGCGTGATCTTCATGCACTACGTTATGACAATGCATTGCGTAATCGCCGTACCAGTCTCGGAACTGCACTTCAAAAGTAATACTCGTTGACCCCTTAGTTCCTTGTGCGGCATCGCCGATTCTCACCACATATTTCCTAGATAAATCATCAAGTGCCGTCGGCGCCTTACCATTGTGCTTAATAATCTGAAACTCTTCGTGATGGATATGGACCGAATGCGCCAAACTAGCGGCTGAAGTAAGCGTCCACTCTTCTCTGGAGCCTTCCGCCGGATAAGCGCTGATAAGGTTTGGGCTAAAGAACTTACCATTCACCACCCAGGCACCATTGCTGGTACCAAAATCAAACTTGCGCTTTAGGTAGTAAATTACCGCAATTGGCAATACGCGTCATAGTCGGTGCGACTATCTTTGTAATAGGACTGCTTATCGACAACTCAATATAACGGGAAGGACCGCCATCAAGAAAACGGAACCGGCACTTACGACGCTCAACCGTTAAAAACGGTTTAATCTTAAAGTTAACGGTCAAATGTGGCAAATATGACTATTAGGTGACCCGGTGATTTAAATTTATTTGCTTCGAAATGCTGGGTTAACGATAAAGCTGTTAACCCTACAGAACTTTTCAGCAACCCGACAATTCAAACTACTCTTTAACCGCCTTGTCATTATCTTCAAGATACTTAAGCAACCCTTCCACTTCCGCATCATCCAATTTGAAATTAGGCATGTTAACTTTGTTATAACGCTCGAATAAATCACTGGCAATCGGGTCTTTCTCTGCCAATAACTTATCAGGCGCCTTTAACCAACGGGCCAGCCAAGCCCTGTCTCGGACCTTAGTTACGCCTTGCAAACCAGGACCTATACCCTCTTCATTACCCAGACTATGACAAGAAGCACAACGAAAACGAAACTTCTCTTCGCCCTTGCTCATATCGGGAAGTCTTTGCGCCTCATCATAAGCGCGCAAATCCGAGTTATGATAAGCATTGAAGCTACTTAAAACCCGCCCCAACTGGTGAGCTAAAACTTTGGGTTCATCAAAAGGCGAACGTTTCACCCATTGGCCGGTCGCTTCATTACCTATCATAAAGCTGGTCGTGTGCTCAGACAGCTTCGCAGCTTCTACATCATCTCGGTATAAGCCTAATAATTTTCGCAACAGAGTCACGTCTTTTTTGCTGCCGGTTAAAAAGCTCCAGCCGGAATCAGAACCGATTTTAAATTTTTCGGTATAGGCTTTAAGCACCTTTGGGGTATCGTGATCCGGATCAATACTAATCGAATAAAAGAAAATATCTTTTCCCATTCGATCACCCAGTAATCTTTGCACCTGGCGTAAACTCGCGGTCTCTGCAGGACAGCTATCACCACAGTGGGTAAAGATAAAATTGATTGCGACAATCTTATCTTTAATAAGATCATCATAAAAATGGACTTTTTTGCCGTCCTGATTAACTAATTCAATATTAGGAAAATAATCCTTACCCCAAGGAGAGCCCTTAGGAGCCGCCCAAGCCAGGCCACTACCAAGTAACAATATTACACCAATGGATAGCCCTCTCTTTAAACCAGCAATAATGCCACGTACTTTCATCTTTCTAATCTCCTGTTATATAACTATTTATTGAATGATAAAGTTTGGCCTGAATATCCACCAACCCAAGTTCTTAAAGTTTACCATTTATCGTTTATTTCATGTTATCAACATAAATCCGGCTATCTTCTATTCGGTAACTAGCCATTTAAAACCTATAGCCTTGAAAATATTGGGTTAACAATAAAGCCGTTAACCCAATCACCTATGCCCGCCCTTTACTTAGGTAAGACAAACTTTGCCTTTGCCTTCAAATCACCGGTTTTAATAGTTGGTAAGGCGACGCTAGGAATATAAGTGACGCCATTCCAATCGGAGATCGGTGTAGCAAAACGTGTGGTTTGACCTGGATGCTCAAGATCCCAGCGCAACAACATCGCATGATCTTCATGTTGGGTATTATGGCAATGCTCAACATAAGTACCGGCAAACTCCCTAAAGCGTATCGCGATATCAACACTGGTGGTGCTATCGACAATACGCCCTAAACGATAGACATCTTTACGTGCATATTTTTCCCAGATGGGTGGAGCGACACCGCCGCGTTTGAGGATTTGACCTTCTTCAAAATGCACATGTACCGGATGGGTCCAGCCATTGCCACCGGTAAGATGCCAGATTTCGACTTTACCTAATTGACCGGGAGCTGAAAGCTCTGGCGCTGCCGAAACCCTATGTGGATCAGTAGATAAACCACCGCCTGACCCACCATCGGTTTTAATAGTCCAAGGCGCAGCATCGGTACCCCCAGAGCGGCCAAATTCAAAGGTTCTATGCACCGCCGCTTTCAATTCCGCAGCCGTGGGCTTGTTATTTGGAATCATCTGTTTACCGGGTACGGCTTTGGCGACAGTCACGCCATTTACCAAGGTCGTTGTTTCTTCATACTCCTTAGGATTCATACTGTAATCGACGGCGCCGACAGGTAATGCAGCTACCCTGAATTCCAGGAACTTGCCGACCGCAGGATCACCTATAATACCATCGGCGACATAGGCTGCTTTAGCGGCAACACCATCAACTTTAGCGCCCAGTACATTGGCCAGCCCCAGAATTTTAGACGGACCGGTACCGTTTTCATGCTCAAGGATGTTGACCATATACAGTTTGGTACCGGGTTTCATGCCCTTGAAATCAACAATAATATCGTAACGTTCCGCAATAGCTTGCTCAGGCAACGCTTCCTTAGACTGCGCATTAGGGAACGCTACCGTATGTTGCATGATATTGCCGTCATTGGCGATCATGTGGAACGGAACTTTGGTATAGCTTTTAACGCCGGTATTACTGATTGCCTCTTTTACCACAGCGACCTTGATGTTACGTGAAACCGAGCCATTCAGCATACGGAAGCGGTAACGACGAGCGCGGACATCCATATAAGGTTTGTATTCCCAGTTGACGGTCATACGATCACCGAGGAAACCATCGGTATTAAAAATGTTGAATTTAAGCTGACCATCCGCATCCCAGGCTTTGTCGGCAATGTCCAAATTGACGTCATAATCGCGATTACCCCAATCGAGGCCCGAGCCGCTGGGTAAGCACAAGTTGGCGCTGGTTGGATTCGCATAATGGCAGGCATAACCTGAATTAACTGCACTGCCGACACTCGAACTCTTTACACCGCTGGCGGCTTCTGTCAGGTTAACCGGTTCTCTACCACGGTCTATCGCGCTGTAATAGTTCATCATCGCCGCATTGCCTTTATAGACATTTTGCGCAGTGTAATCGAGCATGTGATCATGGAACCAATGGGTGCTCATGGTTTCATGCCAATCGCCACGCACTGGCGTGATACCACCTTCGTCATCGGGAGCGCCGGTTTTTGGGTCGGTAGCACCGGTATTAATGCTGTCATGTCCCGCTAACACCATCGGCCAGTGATAATCATAAAATTGCCCCGGATGCGTGTAAGCATGCATAAAGCCATCACTTTCCGCTGGATTATGGCCGTTATGCTCATGGGTAGTAATGGTGTGCCGGCCAAAACCGTTGTTGGCTGCGACATCGATAGGCAAGGCATTGTAATGACGGAAAATAAGACTTTCGCCGTATTTCGCCATCAACAGCTTAGGTGGCAAGGTGCCGTCAAACGTCCAGACTGAATTTTTATTTTGAATGGCTAAAGCAGGATGGATTCTGATTTGCAAACCTGTTGTACCCGGCTTGCCATCGGTACCCTGCATGTAATAAAGGCCATCCGGCCCAAATTCTCCCGTCTTGTAGTCATGCCTCTGGACCTTGTTGCGCAGACCGCCATTGTCACGGGCGCCGGTCTGAGCGCTTTGGAAATATTTTTGCGCAGGAAAATCTTCCCAACGTTGATGGGCAAAATCTTCACCACCCGGACGACCATCGGCAATGGAACCTGTTACGCCAGGCACACAACCCGTGGTGGATGGGGTTCCAGGCGTTCCAAGGGGATCTAAGGCAGACGGGGCCGAGGCAGGAAGGCCCGGAGTACCTTCAATGGTTTCTGCCCAAGGACTCGCACCCGGTACAGGTGCAAAACCATTACCTCCTCCACCTGTAATAAATGCAGTCGTGCTTAGAGTAGGCGTGGTCACCTCATCCGCTACACGGGTTGGCATCGAGTTAAGACTTTTATCAAGAAATTTATCCAGCTCCGCGCCATTTGGACCAGACTGGCAGTCTATTGGAGCGGGGAATTTAGCCGATGAATCTATCGTTGCCGCTGTTGGCATAGTCTGGGTACCAAATTCTTCAAACATCAACATCTTGGCAGTAAACGGCGTCGCTTGGTTTGCAAGAGGACAATTCGCGTTAGGCGAGCCATCGGCGTTCATTGTTGCCTTACCCAAGCTGTCGCTTGCAATAGAACACAGTGGACTGGGTACCGGCGTAAATAAGCCCGTAACCGGTGCAACAGTTGCTGTCGGAATGTTAAACGCTGCTTCCGCTGTGGTTGCCAAGCAACCTGATAATAAGGCGATGGCAACTCCTAAAGTGGATGCGAGTTTAAATTCGCCGAGGTGGCCGGTTTTAATGGCCTCGTGAGTAGTGACATCAACCCGCCTGGCGATGCGGTTAGTAATTGTTTTCATACTAAATTTCTTCCTAATTAAAAAAAGTGATGATTAAAATGTTAATGCAAAATATCTTTATCTAACATTCCAAGCTTTCAATTCATATCTGTTAAACACTGGCTACTCGTGGTCAATTACTCTTCATTGACTGCATCCTTGAACCTTCATCCATGAGCAGGGAACTTACTAACTTAGGAATATGTTAAAAGCCTTCAGAAGCTTTTATTTCGCCCTACTTAGTACAAAGCAAGTAAGGTGCCAACATTGCTAAGTCTATGCTTCACACAAAAAGTCTTATTTTTTATAATGGAATAGACAACAGCTTATCAACTAGGACTGTAATATTTTTGATACACACGCACACGATAAGCTCATAGAAAACAGGGTTATCCAGGGGCTAATCTGCACTAACCAGTCATTCAGTAATAAAATAAAATTAATACTTTAAATCAGTAGCTTGTAATTAAATTTAA
>CANNLO010000077.1 GCA_947505055.1 Methylococcaceae bacterium
AGGGAAAGGGGTAAACCAAGCGGGGTAGTGACGAGTCTTATCGGGTGTTAAGACAGGCCGTAGTATTCCAGTTTTTTTCGTAAGGTGCTGCGGCTTAAGCCCAGCGCTTTGGCAGCTTTGGTCTGGTTGTACCCAGAATGTTCCAGTGTGGCTTGCAGTAATGGCTTTTCAACTTCACCGATAACCATCGCATGGAGACCTACTACATCATGTCCGTTTAAGTGCGAAAAATATTGCTCTACTGTTTGTTTAACATGTGCTGATAGGGGAATGACTACAGTTTTTTTACTATCGATATTGATTATTTCAGCACTTTTTATGGAAGGATTCATATTATGCAGCACTTTCAGTAGTTAAAAGATTAAATGCCGAATTAATCAGCCGTATTTGATCGGATGGACTTTGAGCTTGGTTGATAGTGCTTTGTGCATTTTGAGCGGTTGACTCAAGATGTTTAAAATACCACCCTATATGTTTACGAGCTATTCTAACACCGCTTGTATTGCCGTAGAAGCTGTAAAGTTTATCCAAATGACACATCAGTGTGTTATTTATCTCTTTAACTGTAGGTTTTTCAATGTGTTTGCCATGACTGATAAAGTGACTTATCTGTTCAAATAGCCAAGGATTTCCTTGGGCGCCACGGCCAATCATAATGGCATCTGCACCAATTGTGTTAAGCACAAAGTAGGCCTGTTCGGGGGTATTAATATCACCATTAGCAATAACCGGAATACTGATGGCTTGTTTTACTTTTTTTAGGGTTTCATGTTCTGCCTGGCCATTAAATTTACAGGCACGCGTTCTACCGTGAATGGTTAAGGCTGCAATACCCGAATTTTCAGCGATTTGTGCAATTTCAACTGCATTACGGCTCTGTGTATCCCAACCGGTACGAATTTTCAAGGTAACAGGAATGTCTACAGCCTTAACGACAGCATCAAGTATCTGTTTTACCAGTGCTTCATCTCTTAATAGTGCCGACCCGGCGGCTACCGCACATACCTTTTTTGCAGGACAACCCATATTTATATCGATTATTTGTGCCCCACGATCGGCATTAAATCGTGCCGCATTAGCCATTAGCTGAGGATCGGTACCTAAAATTTGTACGGAACGTATACCGGATTCACCGTTATGATCGGCTTTTAATAAGGTTCTTTTATGTTCAAGTAAAGCAGGATTAGAAGTCACCATTTCTGATACAGCTAATCCAGCGCCAAATTGTTTGCACAGCTCTCTGAACGGCCGGTCACTAATGCCGGCCATAGGAGCCAGTATCAGATTGTTTTTAAGGTGATAGGGGCCTATTTGCATAAGGGGTGCAAGGTTGGTTGCAAGGTGGGCATCCTTTATGGATTACCTTGAACCTTTTACCTTGCGGCCTTTAATCTAAGTTATTTATCTTGCTCGTCGTTCCAGATTGGATTTTCACGATCTTCAGTTTCCAGTTTGGCAGTGTCGGTGGGATACAAATGCCAGAAAGATTTGTCAATAGTAGCGTTTTTATAGTCTTCTTTCTTCTGGTGAGTGAACGGACACCACCAGTTTTCAACGATCTTGACCATATAAGCATGCCATTCGAACAGCGCAACACTGTATGGGCAATACCAAGTGCAGTTCAGTATCCAGAATAGTTTTGATTGCGCCATACTGACAGAAAAAGAACGTTCCATGGTGATTTGATTTTTTAGATTATAGCGATGGCTGGCCCGGTCAGGGATGAAATCACCCCAGGTTTTAAGATTTTTGGCGCCAACCATAATCAAGTGATAATAGGTTAGATAGGCACTGGCAATCACAAATGGAAAAGTAAGTAAGGGTACATAAATCAGAATCATGCCTATGCCTCTTTGCAGGACAGGGATTTTCTGATGGTTTTTGCCTATTTCAACGCGGCCGGAACAGGAATCACATGCTTTCATTATTTTAATTGCCTCATTTTTTCTTAGTTAGTAGGGGGGTAATAGTTGGTTTTATTTTGTCTTCATTAAACAACTGGTAAATGCTAAGGCAGCCGGCACAACAAAATTTTTGCATGCCGTCATTGTTAGTCAAAGAAAAGCCAGTGATTTCCACCGGTTGCCCGCAAAGTACGCAGGGTTCCTTATCTTTCGCATGGACCATAAAAACGCCTTATATTTTATAAGCTTGAAGAGACAGCGCAAAAAAAAGTTTTTAAATATTCGGTTTCTGGAGCCGCCGGGTCTATCGGATGATCGGGGCCTTGTCCGCCACTTGCAAAAAATACCAGATGCCGGTCAATATGTCGCCCTGATGAACGTAAAATCTCATGCAAGTTTTCACGGCTCAGATGATGTGAGCATGATGCCGATACCAATATCCCATTTTTGGATAGTACTTGCAAAGCCAGGTGATTCAAACGGCGATAAGCCTCATAACCTTGTTTAAAGTCCTTTTTGCGTTTAATTAATGCAGGGGGATCAAGCACGATAATATCATAAAGCTGGTTTTCCAGACGAGCTCGCTTTAAAAACTCAAAGACATCACTGCGTACAAAGTGCATTTTATCCTGAACCTGATTGAGTGACGCGTTTTCTGAAGCCAGCGTCAGCGCGCTTTCCGAAGCGTCGACACAAGTGACATCCAAGGCGCCGGCCATCGCTGCTGGAATTCCCCAGGCTCCGGTATAGGAAAATAGATCCAGCACTCGCTGATTTTTGGCAATACCTGCTAATTGAGCTCGGCTGGCACGGTGATCGTAAAACCAGCCGGTCTTTTGTCCTTCCAGAATGTCGATTTTAAAACGGGCACCATTTTCTTCAATTATTAATTGGGACGGTAGCTTTCCGTAAGCTATTTCGGATTCCAGGCCTAGACCTTCCTGTTGCCGCTGGCTATTATCATTTTTAAGAATAATAGCTTCCGGACTTAGTAATTCAAGTAATGCAGAAAACAGTGCTTCTTTGCGTTGCTCCATGCCGGCAGTGGTAATTTGTACCGACAATACCGAACCGAAACGGTCGATTACCAGGCCGGGCAAACCGTCACTTTCGCCAAAAACCAGTCTGTAGTAGGGCTGATCGAAAAGTTTTTCACGAAGTGCCAGTG
Organism: Methylococcaceae bacterium; assembly: GCA_947505055.1. The sequence continues at coordinate 3,073 of CANNLO010000077.1, forward strand.
CAGTGGTCAGGCGCTCTTTAAAAAAATTGGTTCCACATTTAAGATTGGGTTTTCTTGATAGTAATCTTGCGCAGATCAATGCTTGAGGATTGATATAAGCCGTTCCCAGTGCTTTGCCATCGTCACTTTTTACCTGAACCAAATCCCCCGCAGTAAATTGTTCGAGGGGCGACCGCTGGGTATCGACTTCGTTGCTAAAAACCCATAAATGGCCTTTACGAAGCCGTTTGTCTTCGTTCTTTTTTAAATAAATTTCTGGATGAGCCATTAGCGTTAAATGATATTAAAGGATTGTAGGTTAGGTTACGACTGCATGGATGCAGGAGCTATTGCCTATCGATGCGTAACCCAGCATTTCTGGTCAAACATGATATAAGCACGGTGTTATAAACTACCGTTTTATGCCGTCAAGTCTGATCCAATCTTCCTGCTGAACAGGCGGGTTGAAAATGATGTATTTTTGGTAAGCGTTCATTACTGATTCGGCTTGTTCGTATAAAATGCCGGATAAAACCAGTTGGCTGCCGGGTGCAACCAGATTTGAAATTTGTTCCGCCATATCAATTAAAGGTTTAGCCAGAATATTTGCCAGCACTAAATCAGCTTGAAAGGGTGTGAATTGTTCCGGTAAATAACAAGCAACTTTATCGGCCACCTTATTTTTTAAGGCATTGCTTTGTGTTGCGGTTATTGCTTGTGGATCAATGTCTACTGCATGCGCTATTTTGGCGCCTAATAAAATGCCCGCAACTGCCAGGATTCCTGAGCCGCAACCATAATCGATAACTGTTTTACCGGCCAGTTCATGACTGGCCAGCCATTCCAGACATAAAGCAGTCGTCGGATGCGTGCCAGTGCCAAAGGCAAGGCCCGGATCGAGGGTTAGACAAACCGTACCGGTTTCATATTGCTCCTGATCGGTCGGGCAAACCCAGAGCTTTTTAGCAAACTTCATCGGTTTGTAGAATTCCATCCAGGCGCGTTCCCATTCCTGGTCTTCAATCAGATCATGCCGAAAGTTGTGCAATTGCTCTGCGTCGAACTGGGTATAAAGTCTGGCTTTAATCAGCTCAGGTTCAGCGTCCATTTCATAAAGCGCAATGACCTCGGTGTTGCTCCATATTTTGGTCTCGCCGATAGCCGGTTCGTAAACCGGTTCGTCCTCGGCGTCCATGTAAGTCACGGACACGGCGCCAAGCTTGTCGAAAAAGTCGGCAATCCGGGGGGCAAGGTCTTCAGTGGTAATAACGGAAATTTGGTGCCAGGTCATTATGAGGAAATTTGTTTAAAAAGTTGGGCTATTTGTTGGTAATAATTCAACATGAGGATAATTGCGAATTTTTTCGTCTAAAGTCATTAACGAACAGCCATAAATGCGAGCGGTTGCAACGATCATTTGATCAGCTGGATCACGATGAAAGGGTTGGGGTAACTGGGTTGCTTCTCTCCTGTTTTCCATTCCCCCACCTGATCACCTTTCCAAAAAATTGGCCCCATATAGTCGTAACTTGTACCCAGGACTTTGTAGTGCCCAGATTCAATTTGTTCAAAAATATGGTTCTGGAAGTTTATCCCTTTGTTGATCATGTTGTAGCAGTAGTCGGAAGGAATAATGCTCACTCTATTGCTATCGGGATATTTTTCAACAACGAGATCAATAATTTCACTTCTCGTGAAATTTTTTCCAACTTCATCGGAAAAAACGTTCCGAATTTTATCCTAGATAAAAATACGTGTTGTAATTTGATGGTTCATATTTTGCCTCAATGCGTGCCGGGGTTTGCAACCCCGGTTACTCATGTTTTGTGCATTCCGAAGTCTTCAAACGTTTCGATCGGGGTTACAAACCCCGATCGGCCCCGTAGATAAGCATATAAAATAAAATCAGCGTAAATCCGTCCCAATCCGTGGCATTCGCGTTCTGATTTTTATTTAATAAATCCCCAGCTTTTTTTCCAGATAATGGATGTTTTGGCCACCAGCGGCAAAAGCACTGTCATTCATGATATCGTGTTGTAGCGGAATATTGGTTTTAATGCCGTCAATGATGATTTCGCTTAAGGCTGTATTCATTCTGGCAATTGCGCTTTTGCGATCTTCACCGTGAGCAATCAGTTTGCCGATCATGGAGTCGTAATAAGGTGGAACTTTATAGCCGTTGTAGATATGGGTCTCGCAACGGATGCCAGGGCCGCCGGGCATATGGAACTGGTCTATCGTGCCAGGGCAGGGCATGAAGGTTTTTGGATCTTCCGCATTTAACCGACATTCAATGGCATGGCCCTGAATTTTTACCTGATCTTGAGTAATTGACAGGCGCTCGCCCGCAGCAATGCGCAGTTGTTCTTTAACAATGTCAAAGCCGGTTACCATTTCAGTCACCGGATGCTCAACCTGGACGCGGGTGTTCATTTCGATGAAATAAAACTCGCCTTTTTCATACAAAAATTCGAAAGTGCCGGCGCCTAAATAGCCAATATCGACACAGGCTTTAGCGCAACGTTCGCCAATTGTTTTGCGTTGTTCTTCGGTTATGCCGGGTGCTGGCGCTTCCTCAACGACTTTTTGATGACGGCGTTGCATTGAGCAGTCGCGCTCACCTAAATGAATGGCGTTACCGTGTGAGTCGGCCATGACCTGGAATTCGATGTGCCTTGGATCTTCCAGAAATTTTTCCATGTACACGGTCGGGTTCCCGAAAGCTGAGCCTGCTTCAGCTTTGGTCATCTGAATAGCATTGATTAGCGCAGCTTCTGTGTGCACGGTCCGCATACCTCGACCGCCGCCACCGCCAGCAGCTTTGATGATGACCGGGTAACCAATTTCATGAGCCAGCTTTAAATTCTTTTTATTGTCATCCGATAAGGGATCATTATTGCCGGGAACACAGGGGATTCCAGCAGCCAACATGGCTTTCTTTGCGGAAATTTTATCGCCCATCATACGGATAGTGTCGGCGTTAGGGCCGATAAATACAAAGCCGCTTTGTTTTACTTTTTCTGAAAAATCGGCGTTTTCAGATAAAAAGCCGTATCCGGGATGAATAGCTTCTGCATCAGTCACTTCAGCTGCACTGATAATAGCCGGGATATTTAAATAGCTGTCAGCGGAAGCAGCAGGTCCAATGCATACTGATTCATCAGCCAGTCTGACATGTTTAAGATCCCGGTCGGCTTCCGAATGCACGGCAACGACTTTAACACCTAATTCTCTGCAAGCGCGCAAAATACGCAGTGCAATCTCGCCTCTATTGGCGATAACGATTTTATCGAACATGAGATTCCCTTATCTGCTGTTATTCAATGATGAATAAGGGTTGGCCATATTCGACAGGTTCGGCGTTCTCAACCAGAATTTTAGTGACAGTGCCGCTTTTGTCGGATTCAATTTGATTAAGGATTTTCATCGCTTCAATGATGCATAAGGTGTCACCCGCTTGCACGGCTTGGCCAACTTCAGTAAAAACCTTTGTGCCAGGTGATGCTGAGCGGTAAAAGGTGCCTACCATCGGTGATTTGACAATATGTCCGGTGATCTTTTCTTCTGCAGGTGCAGTTAGAGCAGGTGGCGCCAAATATGTTGTTGCTGCGGGTGCTGGTGTATAAGCGACGGTAGCAGGCGCTGCTGAATAGCGACTGATGCGAATGGATTCTTCACCCTCTTTAATTTCAAGTTCAGCAATGTCAGATTCTTCGATAATTTCGATGAGTTTTTTTATTTTTCTAATATCCATTGTTTAATGTCTCTCGGCTAATATCTGATGAGCGGCCAGTAAGGCCAGTTCGTATCCTGTTGCGCCCAATCCGCAAATAACGCCTTGGGCAATATCTGAGAAATAGGAGTGTTTTCTAAAAGGTTCACGTGCATGGACGTTTGATAAATGAACCTCTATAAAGGGGATTCGGGTTGCCAGCAATGCGTCACGAAGCGCGACGCTGGTATGGGTAAAAGCAGCTGGATTGATAATTATAAAATCAACCTGTGCCTGATAAGCGTCATGTATCAATTCTACAATTTGGTGTTCTGCATTGCTTTGATGAAAGTTAAGCTGATGATCAAGTTCGGCGGCTTTTTGTTCAAGATTGTGTTTTATGTCGGCAAGAGTCTGATTGCCGTAAAGAGTAGGTTCGCGTATGCCCAACAGGTTTAAATTCGGCCCATTCAAAACGGTAATTGTCGCCATCAATCTTGCAGTCAGTAAAGGTTAAAGAAGCATTTGACTGTTAATTCTGCCCAATTTGTCGGGTTTTGTCCAGATATTCTGTTTTTAGCAAAAGATGACGACAGAATTCAAGTTGTTTGAAGTTGTTATCTGCACAATGAGGATTTATTGTAATAGCGGCTTAACGATGTCTAATAGACGTTCTTTAGAAAGCTCTCCTGGATTCGTATGTATGATTTGGCCTTTCCTGTTGACAATGATGGTATAAGGAACAGCTTGAACAAGATTGCCTAATTGTTTGGCCAGAGCGATTCCATTTTCACCGCCCAACAAAATTGGAAAATTTATTTTTGTGCTGGATGCGAACTCGGCGACAGGTTCTTTATCATCTAAAGCTATACCAATAAACTGCAGTCCTCGATCTTCGTATTGTGTTTGCATGGTGACAAAATCCGGGATTTCTTTCAGGCAGGGTGTACACCAGGTTGCCCAGAAATTAATAACCAAGACTTTGTCTTTCCATTCGGAAATATTGTGTTGCTGGTCGGACAGGTCGAGCAAGCTAAAGGCTGGCAAAGGAGTAGCATAGGTTTTTTCGCTGGCCGTAGAAAAATGCCGGGTTGTTAAGCCCAGAATCAGAGCCATGATTGCAAGGCTAAAAATTAATGCTGTTTTTTTCATGAGCTGACCATTTGTGGCGATTTAAGAAAACGAAGTGACTTAATAAATGTATCGACATCCTGATAACCTATCACACGGAAGGCGGTTTTTTCCTGACGATCCAAGCCAAAAAACAAAATCGCTGGGGGGCCGATCAGTTTAAATTTGGCAAGCAGTGCTTGATCATCATCGGAATTTTTTGTGACATCGACTTGCAATAACACAACATCGCCAAGTTCTTTTTTTACACGTGGGTCAGCAAAGGTATAGGCTTCCATTTCCTTACACGAGATACACCAGTCAGCGTAAAAATCAACCATCACCAACTGATGTTGTTCTGAGGCTTGATTGATTCGCGATTCCAGTGAGGCTAATGTGTTGATTCGCTCGAAAATGATTTTGGTTTCTGCTACTTGCGTAGTGTTTGATCCCAGTCCTTGCAAGGGTTTCAAGGGATTGCTGTTGCCAATGCTAAAGCCGATTAACAATAATAAACCGTAAGAAAGCATCATTAAGCCCATGCCTTTCCATAGTTTTCGCCAGCCTGAACTGTTCTCGGGTAATGGATCAATAGCGCTGAGATAAATCGCCGGTAATATCAAGAGCATGGCCCAGAGCAGCATAATGATGGTTCCCGGTAAAATGCGGCTAAGCATCCACACGGCGACGGCCAGCATAATGACGCCGAACGCTGCTTTGGTGGAGTTAAGCCAGTTGCCGGCCTTGGGCAATAATTTTCCTGCAGATGCGCCTAACAAGAGTAGCGGAACACCCATACCCAAGCCCAAAGCGAACAAGGCGCTACCTCCGAGAATAGCGTCGCCGGTTTGTCCGATATAAATTAGCGCACCGGCCAAGGGTGCGGCGACACAGGGGCCAACGATCAGTGAAGACAGCGAACCCATGATGGCTGCACCCCACAGCGAACCATCACGATGTCTTTCACTGGAATTATGCAGTTTAGCCTGTAAGGATTTAGGTACTTCCAGATGGTAAAAACCAAACATGGACAGAGACAGTATTACAAAAATTGCACTGAACAGGCCGATAATCCAGGGTTGTTGGAATGTGGTCTGCAGATTGCTCCCGAACAAGGCGGCAAGTATACCAAACACAGTATAAGTGAAGGCTGAGGCTACTACATAACTGAGTGACAGTAAAAAAGCCCTGAACGTAGTGATACGGTTACCGTTGCCTACGATAATGCCCGATAAAATCGGAATCATGGGGAAAATGCACGGAGTCAGCGATAACAATAAGCCGAAACCAAAAAAGCTGAACAGAGTTCCCATCAAGCTGTCTTTGCGCAGGGATTGTACTATTTGATCTTGTTCAGATAAGGGTTGCTCAGTGACTTGTTGGATTGAAGGTTGGAGAGCTACCGGCAAGGTCAGGTCAATTTTTTTGCTCATCGGAGGATAGCAAATACCACGATCAGCGCAACCCTGATATTTTGCCTGCAAGCTAAGGTTTAGCTCTGCCAGGTTGGAGCGGTTAAGAGGCAGGTCAAAGTCGAGTAAGGTATGAAAAATTTCAACTTGTCCGAAAGCCTCATCATGCTTGGGCGTACCGTGCGGAATGTCATAACTGCCTAGGGTTACTCCGTCAGCATTTATTAATTCAAGCTGGAACTTTTCCCGATATAAGTAATAGCCCTTGGCAATATGCCAGTTAACATTTAGCGTATGATCATCCTTTACTGAAGCGAAAAATTCAAAAGCCTGTTCCGGGGGTAGAAGTTCCTCTTCAATTGCAGCTGATTTAAGGCCTTGAGCACCTTTTAGTAATTGTTTGATAGGATCAATTTTACTTGCAACTGGCGAGGGCAGATTTAGTGCAAAGGTGGTTTTTTGAGGCGGATAACAAATGCCTTTATCGGCACAGCCCTGATATTGCACAGAAAGTTGCAGTGATGTGGCACCGTTCTCAACAGTCAAAGACAGCGGTATATTGAGCGTATTTCGATAAATAACAACATTCCCGAAATTTTCGTCGTGCTTGTCGAGGCCTTTTGGAAAGGCGGGTATGCCTAGCTGGATTTGTTGAGTTTTGGATTCGATGCGAATTTTTTTACTGTAAAGATAATAACCTTCTGCAATGTTCCAGGTAACTTCAATCTGATCGGCTGCAATGGCTTTTGCTGTTACTTTGAAGGCCTCCTCAGGTGGCAGAATTTCGTCTGCGTTCAACGCAAAAGCGGCTTGGCTAAATAGCGATAATAAACAGAGAAAAATTATTTTAAGGAATGGCATGAATCGATCCAATGCAGATATTCAGGTAAACCGCGCTCAATTGGCACGGCAATTATTTCGGGTAGTTCGTAAGGATGTAAATCTTGAATAGTCGTTTCGATGAGTTCGTAATTGTTGTTATGAGCTTTAATCAGTAGTAGTTGTTCAGTGGTTGATTCTACTTGTCCTTTCCAGGAATAAACAGAGGTAATGCCCGGCAAAATATTCACGCAGGCGGCCTTGTTGGTATCTACCAGTCGCCTGGCAATTTTTTCAGCGGTGTCTTTATCCGGGCACGTGCACAAGATTATTAGGTGGTTAGCAGGCATGTTAAAAAGATTATAAGTTGGAGCCAACAGATATTATCCTAGAAATTAAGCCGGATTGCCCTTATATTGTAGCGACTATGATTACAGCAAGAGCATTTTAGATGAAAATTTTTCAAACACTATTTTTGGTCGTTCTGATTATTCCATTTGCAGAAATATATTTATTGATACAAGTGGGTAGTATTATTGGTCCTTTTTCAACCATTCTATTGGTGGTGTTTACCGCAGTACTAGGTGCCTGGTTATTGAAACAGCAAGGCTTTGCAACGTTTCAACGATTTCAGGAAAGTTTGGCACAGGGTGTTATTCCAGCTTATGAAATGATTGAAGGACCTATTATTCTGGTAGGTGGTGCTTTGTTGCTAACACCTGGTTTTATTACTGATATTATTGGCTTTGCCTGTTTAATACCGCAGTTACGTCGAAAAATTGCCCAGTTTGTTATTGAAAATTATCTGGTTAAGGCTGAGGCGTATGGTCAGCAAGCAAAGACGGCTGAAAATAACGTACTGGAAGGTGAATTTCGTAAAGAAGAATAAAAGTAAAGGCCGAAGATTAAAGGCACCAGGCTAATCTTGAATTTAGCCTGGTGCCTTTATAGCTTAACTTTCTGAAGAAGTTGTTTCTTCAGCTCCGCAAGTATTTTTGTTCATGCCTGAATAAACCGGGCACCAGCCTGAATAACCTGTTGCGGTAAGAACTAAGCCTACCAACAAGAGTAAAACTTCGCCGCCGGGCACGAAAAGTGAAATGACCAGAAGCGCTACGCCTGCGTATAAGCGGTATTTTTTTTCTTTTTCGCAAACATTGTGTTCAAATTTAAGCATACGTTTAAAATCAAAATTCATCTTAATATCCTCTATGTGTAGTTATTATTATATTTAATAAGCAATGGTTCAGTCTGTCATTAATGAACCTGTTGCAATATACACAGCTCCAAAAAATGTGCAAGTGAAAAAAATTCCAACAGTAGGTACTTTAAGTAATGGATGTAACTTCAATAATTGACCCTTTAAACGATGCCCAGCGCGCAGCAGTGACTGCGCCTTCTCAGGCTATGCTGGTTTTGGCCGGTGCCGGTAGCGGTAAAACCCGTGTTTTAGTGCATCGTATTGCCTGGCAGATTCAGGTTTTGGGAGTTTCGGCGCACAGTATTCTGGCGGTAACTTTTACTAATAAAGCGGCCAGGGAAATGCGTGGCAGAATTGAGGATTTACTCAATATGTCTGCGCAATCCATGTGGATAGGGACTTTTCACGGTGTGGCGCATCGCTTGTTAAGGCGTCATGCCGTGCAGGCAAAATTACCTGAAACCTTTCAGGTGATGGATTCCGGTGATCAGTTACGGGTTATCAAGCGGCTGTTAAGCGCGCTGAATCTCGACGCTGACAAGTGGCCACCGCGCCAGGTGCAATGGTATATCAACGCACAAAAAGATGAAGGTATTCGGGCTCGGCATACCATGGAAAGCTTTGATCCCTATCAACGGCAAATGTTGATTATCTATAAAGCTTACGAAGAGCTTTGTGATCGTTCCGGACTGGTTGATTTTGCCGAATTGTTATTAAGAGCACATGAATTATTACGCGATAACGAAGACGTTTTAGCGTTTTATCAGCAACGTTTCAGGCAGGTTCATGTTGATGAGTTTCAGGATACCAACACCATACAATATGCCTGGTTGCGTTTACTGACCGAAGGCAAAGACAATATTTTTGTCGTGGGTGATGACGATCAATCCATTTACGGCTGGCGCGGTGCAAAAATTGAAAACATCTACAGTTTTCAAAAACATTATCCTAACCATCAGGTTATAAAGCTGGAGCAGAATTATCGTTCGACCGGACATATTCTTAAAGCGGCTAACCAGGTGATTAGTGTCAATGACGGCCGCATGGGCAAGGAACTGTGGACGGATGCCGGTGACGGCGATTTGATTTCCTTGTATGCAGCTTTTAATGAACAGGACGAAGCTCATTTTGTGGTCGAGCGCATCAGAGCTTGGGTGAGCGAGGGCGGCAAGCGAACAGATGTGGCCATTCTCTACCGCTCCAATGCCCAATCCCGTCAGTTTGAAGAAAGATTGATGACCACCAGCACACCCTACCGTGTTTATGGCGGCTTACGCTTTTTTGAACGTATGGAAATTAAAAATGCGCTGGCTTATTTAAGGTTAATGTCCAATCGCAATGACGACGCTTCGTTTGAGCGGGTGATTAATACGCCAACGCGTGGCATAGGTGCAAAAACTATCGATGACATTCGTAACATAGCCCGTGATCAAAGTCTGTCTTTATGGGCTTCTGCCATCGTGCTGATAAATCAGCGCACGCTCTCTGCCAGGGCAACCAATGCCTTGATCGGGTTTTTGGAATTGATCAAGCAATTTGACGGACTTGCCACGGACCTTGAACTTTACGAAAAGGTCAAACTGGTAGTCGAAAAAAGTGGCCTGATCGAGTTATATCAAAAAGATAAAGCCGACAAAGGCGAAGAAAAAGTAGAAAATCTGGAAGAGCTGGTCAATGCCGCGCGACTTTTTGATGCCACCGTTATTGGTGATCAGGAAGATACAGAAAATCTGGGTGAGCTGGATATGTTTTTAGCCAATGCGACTCTGGAATCCGGAGACATGCAAGGTGACGAGTTTGATGATTGTGTGCAATTGATGACTTTGCATTCTGCCAAAGGACTTGAATTTAAACAGGTATTTCTGGTTGGGCTAGAAGAAGGCTTATTTCCGTCCCAACAGTCGGTCGATGACGTAGGAAGACTGGAGGAAGAACGCAGGCTTTGCTATGTCGGCATTACCCGCGCCATGCAACAATTGTATCTGACCTATGCCGAGTCCAGACGTTTATATGGAAGGGAAACCAACCCCAGGCCGTCGCGTTTTTTGCGTGAAATTCCGACTGAACATTTGCAGGAAGTCAGAGTACGAGCAACAGTGACGCGACCGGTAACTTCAGTTAAAGTTAAATCACTGTCTTTGCAAGCGACAGGAAAATACAAGCTGGGGCAACGGGTTAGCCATGTTAAATTCGGAGAAGGTATCGTGTTACAAATGGAAGGTGAGGGTGCCCAAGAAAGAGTGCAGATCAATTTTAAACAGACCGGCAGTAAGTGGTTGATGCTCGCTTATGCGCAATTGGATGAGTTATAGTTCATGGGGTAATTGCGAGTTAAGGATTTTATTTAGCTGTAATTATCTTGGTAATATTTGCCGATAGTGCTTATTTCTTCAGCATTATTTACGATGGCATTGACACAGTCAGTATCGAGTTTACCTGCACGAGCCATCTTTTTTAGTTCTTCAAAAGCGTCTGGAACAGACCAGGCCTCTTTGTAGGGGCGCATACTGGTGAGAGCGTCATAAATATCCGCAACAGTTACGATCCGAGCTTCAAGAGGTATTGCCTTGCCTTTTAAACCATTGGGGTAACCAGAGCCATCAAGGAATTCATGATGACAGCCAACGATATTGGTCATGACTTTGGTATCGGGCAGATGTTGAACAGCGAAATCTCCGAGTATCTTTATTACGATATCCTGACCTTTTGTGACGTGGGACTCCATGATCAGACGTTCATTAGCGTCTAGTTTGCCTTTTTTCAGAAGTATGCTGTCAGGTATGCCAATCTTTCCTATGTCATGTAATGGCGCAAAAAGGAATATGTGTTCAATGAATTCGTCACTCAGTTTGTAGATTGGAGCGAGAGATTTAGCAATGATTCTTGAGTATCGAGCCATACGTTCCAAGTGACTGCCGGTCTCAAAATCCCGTAAGTTTGCAAAATCGCGCGCTAACTTTGCCGAGGCGATAATTGAACGAACAGCAGCGAGCTCGCTAGAAATAGACATATTGATCAGGCTGGCATAAAGACCAAGATCACGCTGAACCACTGGCGTAAATGCGGTTTGCTCTAAGGAGTCAAAAAAGATGAATCCAATAAATGCGCTGTTGTCGTAGATCGGTAAGGTAAAAGATGAACGGTAGCCTTGCTGCAACAGCCAAGCTGAATGTAACGAATTTGATTTGATAACATCTTGAATTTCGTTAATTACTCGAGGTTCACCGCTTTTGGCGATTTTGAGCAATGAAGGACTGTCGGAAAGCTTGAAATCATAGGCTGTAATTGCATGGCCTTGATGGGTGCTATTTAGAAATGTTTTAAGTTGGTCCTGTTCAGCATCGTAAATTGCGCAAGCAATGCGGTGTACGGTTGGGAGTGTAGTCAAAATCCTTTCATGAAGATAGCCGATCCTCTCGTTTAGTGAACCTGGAGTTTCAAAAAGATGTGGAACAAAGTTTTGTTGGTAAGTCGGCATTATCGTTGACCTGGTTATAAAATGGTACTTGGTGATTGGAACAGATAGACTATGGGATACACTCGATATTGGTTAATTTAGGTTGTAGTTGTGGCTTATCTTGTTTTTGGCTTTAAGGTTGGATTTGGGAATATTTTGTACCTATTTGCCAATTTCAAAAGCAACTTTCATATTTAAAGTTAAAGTATCAATCTCTGGATAAGTATTTACAAGATTATTTAGTATTCAACCTGCAAGTCGCTGCTGCCAGTCAGCAATTTTTATTTTTAATTCATCAATATTAACTGTAGTCAGGTGACGCTGCTTTAGCAGGCGCTTCCCGGCCACCCAGACATCGGTAACTTGCGAACGGTTCGCGGCGTAAACAATTTGCGAAACAGGACAATATAAGGGCTGCGTTTCAAGCTGTGATAAATCAATGGCGATCACATCGGCTGCCTTGCCGAT
>CANNLO010000078.1 GCA_947505055.1 Methylococcaceae bacterium
CTAGGAATCGAACGGAAGCTTACCACCAACTACAAGGGCTCATCAGGAAAATTTATCGTGGAGTTTTTAAAGGTAAAACGATAGAAAACAATCAAATCAGCGCACATGCGGTAAGGCTGGTTGCAAATTCCATCATCGCCTATAACTCCATTATTTTAAACACCGTTTATGAACGGATGCTTGCCGCTGGGACGAGCCAGGCAATTATCGATGAATTTGCCAGAATCTCACCCATTGCCTGGTCGCATATTGCATTCACTGGCAAGTACAATTTTAGAAAAAGCAATGGTGATATTGATGTGGATGCGATGGTAAATGAGCTTGAAAAACATTTAAAACGGCACTTCTGGAAAGAGGCTTAGCTCAGAACGAACACTTTTGGGGGTTCTTCCACAGGACCCCTACAGGGAATACCTAGCTGTGTAAGTCGTTTGAAGGAAGCCACTTTGCAATCATTTTCTTGCATTCAGATTTCCATAAACAAGGCTCGGTAGCGTTGCAATGATTTTCTGGTTCAGAACTGAAGCAAGGGGCATTATGGGTTGCTTTCTGAATGGCCTTAATCAAGTCCACTGCCAGTGTCATCGTTTCAGTATTTTCAACCTCCAACGATTTTGCCAAACGCTGTAGCCCCCTAATACTCATTCCGCCATCTTCAATGCTAATAACCTGAAAACGAATAATCTGCATTATTAGAAACTCATTCTCAGCAAAAAGCCAATCATCTAATTCAAGGCCAGGTGCAAAGTTCCTGCTCTCGGCTTTATAATAAGCGGCTTGTGCAATCCATTGGTGACGAAACTCACAATCTGATGGCCTTGCATTTAAACGATTTTCCAAATCCCCCTCCCTTCACATGAAAACGATGTCTGATTTCGGCAATAACGTTCATTAGTAACGGACTGGCGTTGCCATTTAGATCGTTACGCTATCGCTTAAAAAAGCTAATCATTGTTTGAGCCTATAACTACTACCAGGGCAACATTCACTCACACCCGAAAATTTACGTAGCTTTGCCCTCTCAGTATTGTGCCTCAGCCTCCTGTTCAAGAAGAATGCATCTCATCGTCCATTTTAAAATGTGCAACAGTAACCGTTAGCTGTTGTGTTTGCTCTTCCATCGATTCCGCTGCAGCCGTAGCTTGCTCCACCAACGCGGCATTTTGCTGAGTAACCTCATCTATCTGACGAATGGCCAGATTCACTTGTTCAATACCAGTTGTTTGCTCCACAGAAGCCGCGCTGATCCTGGACATGATCGAGGTCACACCATGCACACAGCTGGCAATGTCTTGCATGGTGTTTCCGGCCTGACTGACCAGTTTCGTGCCGTCCTCTACTTTTTCGACCGAATCGCTAATCAGGTTTTTGATTTCTCCTGCCGCAGAGGCTGCACGTTGCGCAAGACTGCGCACTTCACCGGCCACCACTGCAAACCCTCGGCCTTGTTCTCCAGCGCGAGCCGCTTCTACTGCCGCATTCAGAGCAAGGATATTAGTCTGAAAGGCAATACTGCCTATCACCGATGTAATCTCGACTATCTTGCGTGAGGACTCATTGATCCCTGCCATCATTGCTACCACTTGCCCTATTACAATGACACCCTTTCCAGCAGTATTAGAAGCATTAACCGCCAACTCACTGGCATGCTTGGCGCTAGCACTGTTTTGTCGCACAATTTCGGTCAGCTCCTGCATGCTGGCTACTGTTTCTTCAAGACTTGCAGCCTGCTGCTCGGTGCGATCAGATAATGATGTATTGCCAGTTGCTATATCTTTGGCCGCCGTATGAATGGCTTCGGCAACAGACTTGATTTGACCGATAATATTGTTCAGATCATCAACCATGGTGTTGGCATCTTCTTTAAGCTTTCCCAGGGTTCCTGAATAATGAGTGGTGATTTTTTCGGTCAGATCGCCATGCGACAACACATGAAATACACGTGCCGCCTCATTAAGTCCGCCTTCTGTCGTTTCCATCAGCTGATTGATTGACTCACTGAGCTCCCGATAAAAACCAACTTTGCCTTTCATTACAATGCGTCGAGTAAAATCCCCCATCACAGCGCCCACTAAAATAACGGCTACCTCTTTTTCTACAGCCACCTCAGAGGTCCGATCCAACCATTCAGCAACAGCTCCCAGTCGATCTCCTTGCTTATTGATGACCGGATTAACCGTTAAGACCAGCGAATGCCCTCCCATTTCTATACTGGCGATAGAAGTAGTTGACAGAGATAAGAGCAATTGCGCCTGGTGCACAGGATCTTTGTGGAACGTGTCGATACTGGTCCCCACCAATGCAGCCACAGAGAAATTTGGCAATTGTTTGTGTATGTCTGTTTCAACCTTGTTCAGAATATTGACCACCGATTGATTGACGTAAATGATAGTGCGGTTATTATCAGCAATCATTACGCCGGTACTGACGTTATCCAGTGCAACCTTAATGCGCAGATGTTCATCGGCTACGCGTTTCGCTTCGGCGGCATCATAACCCAGTTTAATCTGCATGGCCTTCAGAGCAGCCATCACGCTTCCTACCTCATCACGGAATTTAATGTCTATTGTGTTATTGCAATTGCCCTGAGCGATTTGACCCAAATGACTAATGATCGAATTAAGCGGCTGCCGCATAGAGCGCCGTAAAGAAAAACTTAAAACCAGCGCCAGAAAAGCACCGCAGGTAATCAAGATACTGCCAACCCCAAGAATACTGTAGTCATGCGAGTGCCTCGTAGCCAAGTCTCCACTGCTATCGTCGAACTGCATGTCCAATAGCTTCTGAGCATCCTCATCGGCTAAGTGGTACAGAGGAATGACTTTGTCCTCAATAATGTTATTGGCAAGCACGGAATCATTGTTGCGCAGTGCCAAAATGGCAGGTTGCAATCCCTCTACTTCAAACCGTTTGTTGTCTATTTCAAATTTATTAGCTTTATTTTTTTCATTCAGATTCAGCGAATTTTGAAGATACCTTTCCAAAATCACTCGAATGTCGCTAATATTTTTTTCCACTTCGCGGGTGTTTTTCAGCACTACTTCGGGACTGGTGATGAACAGACTGTCAGTAATATGCAAACGGTTAGTCAGTATCAATTTCTGGATTTGAGAAATCTGGGATAAGGACTGCCTGTGATCCTGATGGCCAGTTTGCAAACTCTCACTGGACTTATTAATAGCGAAATAACCAAGGCTACTTGCACCCAGAAACAGCGCGGACATCAGGGCAATGCTGATCGATAAACGAGCCCTAATACTGAAGCTTGTTACTGATAACAATCGATCCCAAAGAGTGTTTTTGACGACTTTTCCATCCTGGATATTTAATGGATCTATCTTGTATTTGCCAAACGTTCGGTAGGCAACGGTAGCCTCGGCAATTTGTGCTGCACTGGGTTTACTGCGCACCGACATATAGCCGATCAACATATCGTTTTCATAATATGGTGTGACATTGGCCAGTACCCAATAAAAATCGCCGTTTTTGCAGCGGTTCTTGACCAACCCGGTCCATGGGCGACCCGACTTGATCGACTGCCACAGATCTTCAAAAGCGGCAGTCGGCATATCGGGATGACGGATGATGTTATGCGGGGCACCAAGCAATTCTTCACGGCTATAGCCGCTAATGCGGATAAAATCCTCATTGACATAAGTAATGAGGCCCTTTAGATCGGTCTTGGTAACAATGGAATCCGTCTCTGTCAGAGCATAATGAACATTAGTGATCGGCAGGTTTATTTTCATGGGGTTTTTTCTTTGAAATGGAGCTGATAATTTAAACCTGCATCGAAGATGCAGGCTAAATCTCCCAGTTTCAATTTAACGCTGATCCACTTTAAAAAACGCCATGACCTGTTGCAGTTGCATCGCTTGACCGCTCAGTTCTTCTGCTGTGGCAGCAAGTTCCTCTGAGCCAGAAGCATTTTGTTGTGCAGCTTTATCTAACTGACCGACTGCATTGCTGATCTGACCTATACCTTGTGCCTGTTCCTCTGAAGCGGCGGTGATTTCTTCAACGAGATCTGCGGTTTTCTGAATATTGGGTACCATTTTTTCCAACAGGATGCCTGCTTCCTCAGCAATTTTGACGCTATTCTTGGCCAAGCTATTAATTTCCTGAGCAGTTACTCGGCTGTTTTCTGCCAGTTTTCTGACTTCGGCAGCGACCACAGTGAAACCTTTACCATGCTCACCAGCTCGTGCTGCTTCAATCGCTGCATTCAATGACAATAAATTAGTTTTATACGCAATATCTTCAATCAAACCAATTTTATCGGCAATTTCTTTCATTGCTTCTACTGTGCGCTTCACCGCCTGCCCACCATTGGCGGCTTCTTCCGCAGCCGTAGTTGCCATACTATTAGTTAACTTTGCATTATCAGCATTTTGTTTAACAGATGAACTTAACTCTTCAATGGATGACGTGGTTTCCTCAACACCTGAAGCTTGTTCGGTTGCACTTTGACTAATGGCTTGGGCCGTTGCATTGATCTCCTGCGAGGCACTGCCTAAGGCATCGGAATTAGTGCGTACTTGCTGAACAACGCTGCTTAATTGGTCACGCATGGCTTGCAGTGCGCTGGCCAAAACGCCGATCTCATCTTTCTGATCAATGTCAATCTGTGCGGTAAGATCTCCTTTTGATAGCGATTCGGCAAACTTAACACCTAATATAATGGGTTTGGTAATCATCGAAGCTAAAAACAGTGCAATGATAATGCCTAACACGATGGCAAGAATGATGGTACCAATAATGATCGAATTAGCATCACTGACCAATTTTTCTGCTTCGGTGCGAGCCGCACCTAATTGTGCGTAACCAGCAGCTTCCGCATCTTGCGCTTGCTTGATGACATTACTGCCCAAGCTGGCCATATCTGCCAAAATAGTTTTCAGTTGATTATCGTTTTCTATCCAACTTTTGGCTGACTCGGTGTAATTTCGAGTGCCCGTGCGGGCATCCGTAATTAGTTTTAATTCGTCTTCATTTTGAACTATTTTTTGTAGATCATCATACAGGTTCATTAACTCTGGCAATAACACTTCCATTTTTTTCCAGGCTACCCGATCCTTGTAATTCACTTCTTCCTTTTCAGCGCGCATGATCTGCATTGCTTCAACGTAAATATTAGTGGTGATAATGTAACGCTGAACAAACTTATCCAGCTCTTGAGCACTCACTCCTTTTTTCATCGCATCGTTATAGTTATTAACTTGTTTTTTGAGCATGGTATCGGCAGCGGTCGCTACGATATTGCCATTTTCCACCATCTCCACCACGGATTGTTTATTGGCCTTCAAGGCCGCGACGCCTGCCCGGTATTTCTCCGCGTACTTCGTTGTCCCTTCGCGGGCGGTTTTCGATTGTCCCAACAACTCCGTGTTGTTGTATTGCTTAGCCACTACATCTACCTTATCCAGATACCCCATCAGGTCCTTAACGTTCTGTTCAGCGCGTTGGTGAATTTCATCTTTCTCTTTCAGTAGGTAGTTTTTTTCTTCCATAATGGTTGCCAGGGCCATACGCTCAACCCCTGTTGCGTATTCAACTGATTTACCATTATTATCGGTAATACCGAAGAGCGATCCTGATACTTTACCGATGTAAATTTTTGACAACGCGCCAAAACCGCAAGTGATCAATACCAACAGCAAGGCGCCAGTTAAGATTTTGGTTTTTATACTTAAGTCTTTTATGTTCATAAAAAATGAGTCCTTTTCGAGGTTATTAATTGAGTGCTGTATTGCTTTCTTTATTTATTTACATGAGTGCCTTCGTACTCAGCAACTTGTTTAAGTTGAGATAATTCTTTTACCGAAAGCACGCGATTGATATTCAGCAAAATAATGAAGGTATCACCCACCCGTCCCATCGACTGAATAAAATCAGTTCGAATATCAGCGCCGAAATCAGGAGGCGGCATAATATTGGCTTCGGGGATTTCCAAGATTTCATCGACAGCATCGACCAACATACCCAGTAACTGGGTATCCTCGTTGTATTCAACCTGTACTAGCACAATGCAGCTGCGCTTGGTTATTTCGCTGCTGTGCCGACCTAATCGTGCAGATAAATCAATAACCGGCACCACATTTCCCCGTAGATTAATCACGCCACGAATATAGTCAGGCGTCATCGGCACCTCGGTAATGGTATTAATTTCGATGATTTCTTTAACATCTAAAATACTAATGGCCAGATTTTCATTACCTGCTTGAAAGGTTAGGTACTGTCGCAGTTGGTCGTGGACCACTAAATCGGTTCCTTGTTGTTTTTGTATCAATTGGCTCATGGTTATTCTACCTGTTAAAATCGTTCAAAATCATGCTCATTAAACTCAGGTTTGGCTACTCCTGTCTTGCTACTGGTCGGCGGCGTTATCGGAAATGACTCTACTGAACTAAAATGAGGCGCTAGTTTTTTACTGGTTATTCGGCTTACAGGAGTTGGTTTTTTAAACGAGACGGGCGGCAAACCTTTAGTTACGTGGCGCTGGCTTGGATCCACCTTAAAAAATGACATAACCTCTTGCAACTGAGCCGCTTGACCACTCAGTTCTTCTGCTGTTGCAGCAAGTTGCTCCGAACCTGAGGCATTTTGTTGCGCTGCTTTATCCAACTGGCTGACGGCATCACTGATCTGGCCTATGCCTTGTGCTTGCTCTTCTGAAGCGGCGGTGATTTCTTCGACCAGATCTGCGGTTTTCTGAATATTGGGTACCATAAGCTCTAACAAGTTACCGGCATCTTCTGCAATCTTCACGCTGTTCTTAGCTAGGGCATTAATCTCTTGCGCGGTTATGCGGCTGTTTTCTGCAAGCTTTCTGACTTCGGCGGCAACAACAGTAAAACCTTTGCCATGCTCCCCCGCCAAGGCGGCTTCAATAGCGGCATTAAGTGACAACAAATTAGTTTTATAGGCAATATCTTCAATCAAACCAATTTTATCGGCGATTTCTTTCATCGCCTCTACGGTGCGTTTCACCGCTTGCCCACCATTGGCGGCTTCTTCCGCAGCCGTAGTTGCCATACTATTAGTTAGTTTGGCATTATCAGCATTTTGTTTAACTGAGGAGCTCAGCTCTTCGATGGAGGCTGTGGTTTCCTCAACACCGGAGGCTTGTTCAGTTGCACTTTGACTGATAGCCTGTGCAGTCGCACTGATTTGTTGTGAAGCACTACCCAAAGCATCTGAATTAGTGCGTACTTGTTGGACAACGCTGCTCAGCTGATCACGCATGGTTTGCAACGCTTTGGCTAAAACACCGATCTCATCCTTCTGGTCAATATCAATCTGTGCAGTAAGATCGCCTTTCGATAATGATTCGGCGAATTTGACGCCCAATATAATGGGTTTGGTAATCATCGAAGCTAAAAACAGTGCAATGATGACACCCAGTACTATCGCCAGAAGAATGGTAACTATTATGATGGTATTGGCTTCACTGACCAATTTTTCAGCTTCGGTACGAGCTGCACCTAATTGAGCATAACCTGAAGCTTCGGCATCTTGCGCTTGCTTGATGACATTACTGCCCAAACTCGCCATATCCGTTAAGATAGATTTTAATTTATCGTCGTTTTCTATCCAGCTTTTGGCTGACTCGGTGTAATTTCGGGTGCCTGTACGGGCATCCGTAATTAGTTTTAATTCGTCTTCATTTTGGACAATTTTTTGTAGGTCATCATAAAGGTTCATTAACTCCGGCAGTAACACTTCCATTTTTTTCCAGGCCACGCGATCCTTGTAATTTACTTCTTCTTTTTCAGCGCGCATGATCTGCATCGCTTTAACGTAAATATTAGTGGTGATAATGTAACGCTGAACAAACTTATCCAGCTCTTGAGCACTCACTCCTTTTTTCATCGCCTCATTATAGTTATTAACTTGTTTTTTGAGCATGGTGTCGGCAGCGGTCGCTACGATATTGCCATTTTCCACCATTTCTGAAACAGATAGCTTATTTGCTTTTAATGCTGCGACACCTGCTCGGTATTTATCTGCGTATTGAGATGTCCCTTCGCGAGCCGTTTTTGATTGTCCCAACAACTCCGTGTTGTCGTATTGCTTGGCTACTACATCCACCTTATCCAGATAACCCATCAGGTCCTTAACATTCTGTTCAGCACGTTGATGAATTTCATCTTTCTCTTTCAGTAGGTAGTTTTTTTCTTCCATAATGGTTGCCAGGGCCATACGCTCAACCCCTGTTGCGTATTCAACTGATTTACCATTGTTATCGGTAATGCCGAATAGCGATCCTGATACTTTACCGATGTAAAGTTTAGAGAGCATACCAAAGCCACAGGTAATCAATACCAACAGAAAAGCACCGGTTAAAATCTTAGTTTTTATACTTAAATCTTTTATGTTCATAGAGAATGACTCCTTTTCGAGTTTATTAATTTAGCGCGTAAATATAGACTGGCTTTAATCAGCAGCTGACAAGGCTAACATCGGCTTTACCCGCTTTTTGGCATATTGAATTAGCCCCTGCACGTCGAGAATTAAGGCCACATCACCACTCCCTAACACGGTAGCACCACCGATTCCATGAAGATTCTCAAATAGCTTGCCGAGTGGTTTAATGACGGTTTGATTTTCACCATGTAATTCGTCGACAACAAAACCGGCTTTCTCCTCACCAAAACGCACGACAACTAAACTTTCCCGTTGCGTATGGGTGTGTTTTTTATTTTTATGGAAGAAGTCACCCAGGCGCAAATAAGGTAAAACATGGCCACGCAAATTGACATAATGTTGAACTTCATCAATTTGCCATTCTTCATTGCTCATTTCGACACATTCTTCGACCATGCTCAGGGGTATGATGTAACGTTCTTTTTGAGCTTCGACCATAAATCCGTCAATAATCGCCAACGTTAAGGGCAAGTGTATGGTTACTATGGTGCCCAGTCCCAACTCACTGCTGACGGAAACGCTACCGCGTAAGGCTTCGATATTGCGCCTGACCACATCCATACCCACGCCTCGACCGGACAGGTTACTGGCTTCTTCTTTGGTACTTAAACCAGGTTCGAAAATAAGATTATAAATTTCCGCTGTGCTGAGTACTTGATCCGGTTTAATCAAGCCCTTCGCTATCGCTTTGGCGACAATTTTTTCAGCATCGAGACCTCGGCCATCATCACTAATCTGGATTACAATACGGCCTGAGTCATGATAGGCATTAAGCTGTATGGTGCCTTTTTCAGATTTACCTGCTTGTACGCGCTCTGCAGGCGTTTCAATGCCATGATCGAGTGAGTTGCGCACCAAATGGGTCAGTGGATCGTTGATCTTTTCCACTACGGTTTTATCCAATTCAGCTTCACCGCCGGTGATTTGCAATTGAATTTGCTTGCCCAATTCTTTACTGACATCGTGAACTACGCGCTGGAAACGGGTAAATGTCTCGCCGATTTGCACCATGCGCAATTGCAAGGCAGTGTCGCGTATATCTTCCACCAGATGACTCATGGTCGAGGCAACCTCATCGACATCAGACAAGCCATGCTTATCGACCATCAGTCGCATCGCCGCACCTGAGATGACCAACTCACCAACCAAATTAATCAGATAGCCCAACTTCTCCGCATCCACTCGAATGTAATTGGCTTCCTTGTTGATTTGTTGTTTAACAGCTTCTTGTTTTTTCAGTGCCTGCTCTATAACCGGCTGCTGTAGAATATTTTTTTCTATTATCATTTCGCCGAGAGGTTTGGTCTCGACATTATCATCACGCTGTTCATCAAGCGTTTGCGCAACTTCTTTTTCAGTTAAAGCACCGATCTCGATCAACATTTCGCCGAGGCGTTTAAGCTGATCCTCCGGCAAATCCGTCAGTAATTGCAGATAGTGTTCTTGTCTTGAATTGGGCGGCAAGATATGAATATCACAATCATCTTCTGCAAACTCAAACACGTTTTCTATAGTCTTCTTTTCCGCATTGCTGTTAAAGGCTATTTTAAAATTGAGATAACAGTCTTCAGGATTCATATCCTCAATACGAGGTTGCATCGGCTGAGTAATAATCACTTCATTAATTTTACCCAGCGTTTGCAGGTAACGAATAAACGACAGTGGGTCCATACCATTGCGCAAGGCATTTTTTTTGAATGCCAGGCTGATAACCCAGTTATCGCTACTGTTAGTGGTATTAACATCCACTTCAAAATGATCTGCTTTTTCTGCTTGAGTCGATGGCATTCCACCCACCATAGTTGACTGGCCTGTTAACTGGGTAATCAGTAGCTGGCTCTGCTGTTGCAATTCTTCTGGTAAAGGTTCGTTTTCGTTGAAAAGAGTATGCTGAATTAACTGCGCCGTGTGGTCCTTACAGGCCAGTAATACTGACACCAGTTCGGCGTCAATCTGGCATTCGCAACCTCTAACCTTGTCCAAGATAGTTTCGACTTCATGCGTAAAGGCAACCACGCTATCAAAACCAAACAGGCCCGCTGAGCCTTTAATGGTGTGCATCGCACGAAAAATACTGTTGATGCATTCGGCATCATCGGGCGTTTTATCCAAAACTAACAAGGCAGCTTCCATAGCTGTCAGTAACTCATCAACTTCCTGGGCAAACGTTTCAAGGGCGGGGTTAATATCACTCATGACTTTTTCCAATTTGCGGGGATAACAATAGGATCGCCAAAATACATACCAAGTTTTAGCAGCTCCAAAACTTCAATTACCGCTTCACTATGCCTTAACAAACGCAGGATAAAACCGCGTTGCTGTGCTTCGGTTTTCAGTAACAACAGCAACTGTAAACCGGCACTGTCTATTTCATTCACCCCCGACAAATCAAGTTGCAGCTCCTGCGTACCCGAATGACAATGCCCCAGAAGCGTCTCCCGGAGCGATGCTGCGTTGTAAATAGTCATATCATCCTTAATAGATAATTTGATGATGCCGTCGTTTTTCTTCTCTTTAGCGGTCATGACAACTCCTGTCTATGATTAAGGCAGTACTAACTTGGCAATGGCGCCAAGTAAGATAGGCGGCTGAAAAGGTTTCGTCACCCAGGCTTTAGCACCTGCATCCTTGGCAGCTTGTTTTTTATCCGGTTCCATTTCTGTAGTCAACATGATAATGGGGGTGAATTTATAATGGTCGAGCTGTTTAACTGCTTTAACAAAAGTAATGCCGTCCATAACGGGCATATTAATATCGCTAACGATCAGATGGATTTTGATCCCCGTCAGTTTGCTGAGTGCGTCTTTACCATCGCACGCTTCGATTACGTCATAACCCGCCCCTTTTAGAGCAATACTAACCACTTGTCGCATTGAAGCAGAGTCATCTACGATTAAAATTGTTTTAGCCATAAGTTAAAATCTATATTTGGGTTAATAATGCTATGCCTGATAGACTGAGCATCGTTAAAAAAAAGTCAAGTCGTCCGATTCACGCTCAGTCTGCGAATTAACAGACTTATAGTTTTCTTCAATATGTTCTATAGCGGCATCGACTTGCAACATACTGCCATCACGATGACTGCCTTGTTGCTGGATAGTTTCAATGGTTTTTTGCAGATTAAGCAGATTATTTTCTACTTGCGTTAGGATTTGGCTGACTCTGTCCTGAAACTGCAAGGCCACCAGCACGTTGTTGATCTCGGCACAGATTTGCTCGGCGTTGGTTCTCAACGCATCCACATTATAGCGATAATGGCTCAGCGCCAGACTCAAGTAAGACAAGGTTTGATTGATATTGGCTTCTGCCTGCAACAGGTATGAATCAGCAACGCCATTAGGTTCTAGTTGCTGGATGTGTCTGAGCGTTTCCAGTACCGGTTGCAGCAAATTACGACTAGTATCGAGCACACCGTCCAGGTGAAAATTCTGCCTGTCTATCGTGGTATCGGTGCTGTCAACAATCTGCTGCAGTTCGCTGACCATGACGGAAAAACGACTGCTCAGCGAGATGATTTCCTGCTCGGTATGTTCGCGCGATACCATGACCTGTTGTGACAGTATCGGGCTGATGGTCAGCAATAAACGCTCCAGTTCGGTAGTATAAGCCGCAACGGCATTGATCTTACTGCTTTCATCCTGCACCCAACGCGCATTAAGTTGCTCCAACGCCTGTAGATGGTGCTGCCATAAAAACAGGCCGCTACCCACCCCGCAACATGTCAGTAGTAAACTGCCCTCGACGACAGGCAGCGTAGCTCCGTATTGCCAGATCACGATAATTCCACCCAACATAACCGGCAACGCAGCGAGTAAACAATATAACAACTTGCTGTCGTAGACATTTTGATGTTCTGACATTAAACCCCCCAAATTCCCTATGATTATGTACAGTCTAGTACGAAT
Organism: Methylococcaceae bacterium; assembly: GCA_947505055.1. The sequence continues at coordinate 12,333 of CANNLO010000078.1, forward strand.
TGATACTTAGTTCTATCCTAAATCTATTGACAAGTGTCGTTTTTTATCTAACTTAACTGAGGGCCTTTTTATCAGCCTTGAACCGATCAGCGCCGACGAGTTTGCCCATTTCAGGCGCCTTATTTACGATCATGCCGGCATCGCGCTCGCGTCGGAAAAAAAATCATGGTAGCCAGTCGCTTGGCCAAGCGTTTATTGCATTATGACTTGCAGTCTTACGGGCAATATTACCAATTGCTGAATGCCGGCCTACATCCCCAGGAATTTCAGTTGATGGTTAATATACTGACCGCCAATGAAACCTATTTTTTCCGCGAACCCAAACATTTTGATTTTCTCATGCAGCAGATTATCAAGCCCTGGCGAGGCGATCACTTTCGCTTATGGAGCGCGGCCAGTTCTACCGGCGAAGAAAGTTATTCTATCGGCATGACCCTGGCCGAGGGACTGGGCATGAGGTCTTGGGAAATTTTCGGCTCCGACGTCAATACTGAGGTAGTGGAAACCGCTAGAAAAGGCGTTTATTTGCTGGACAGACTGGATAATATGGACCAGCACTATCTGGATAAATATTGCCTGAAAGGGGTGCGTTCACAAGACGGCTATTTTCGCGTCGATGAAAAAATAAGAAACCGGGTCAGTTTTGACCAACTCAACCTTAAAACCACGCTACCCAGAAGCCTGGGGCAATTTGATGTAATTTTTCTACGCAATGTGTTGATTTATTTTGACACCGAGACGAAACAAGACATCGTGCAGCGCGTCATTTCGGCGCTAAGGCCGGGCGGCTATTTTTTTATCAGCCATTCGGAAACCCTGCACCGTATTAAAACCGAATTGGCGATGATCACACCTTCGATTTATCAAAAGCCATGCAAATAGCACATTACCATGAACTGCCACGTATCGTCATCGATCCCGGCGAAAGTTATGTGACACGGAAGGATGAGATTATTTCTACCTTGCTGGGCTCCTGCGTCGCGGCATGTTTGTATGATCCTGTTAACCAGGTGATCGGCATGAATCATTTCCTACTCGCCCAGCAGCATCCTGCCCACAACTCGGCCTTGTTGTCTACCGAAGGCGGGCGCTATGGCATCCATGCGATGGAGTTGCTGATCAATCAGATGTTAAAACAGGGCGCGCAACGCTTGCATCTAAAAGCCAAAGCCTTTGGCGGCGGCGATGTGCTGAACCATCACTCGCACGGCAGGGCATCGATAGGCGCGATTAACTGCGAATTCATCAAGACCTTTTTAAAAACTGAACATATCCCGTTGGTAGCCTCAGGCTTGGGCGGCGACATAGGGCGCAATATTTTTTTTCTGGCCAGTGATTTTTCGGTCTATGTCAAAAGTATTGAACACGCAGAAGAGCAGGCTGTTATTGAAGTGGAACAGCGTTTCTTGAATAAGAATATATCCCATCCTACCCCTACACCTGAGGATCAGGCTGATTTCTGGTAGTCTAAAGCTGGCAAGATAAGCACATACAATCAATTTATAAATATAAAATATGGCAAAAGAAATTAAAGTATTGATAGTCGATGATTCCGCCGTGGTTCGGCAGGTCTTGACCGGTTTACTGGACGGTGTATCAGGTATCAAAGTTATAGGCGCTGCGCCTGATCCCATTTTTGCAATGAAGCGCATGGAAACCGACTGGCCCGATGTAATTGTTCTGGACATTGAAATGCCACGCATGGACGGCGTAACTTTTCTTAAAAAATTGATGAGCGAGCATCCGACGCCCGTGGTCATTTGTTCGACCTTGACCGAAAGAGGCGCGGAAGTGACAATGCAGGCCATGAGCGCCGGAGCGGTCGACATTATCACCAAACCGAAGGTCAACCTGCGTAATTTTTTGCAAGAATCCAGAGCCAATATTATTGACATCATCAAGGCTGCTGCGGCGTCCAGACCACGAACCATCAAAGCTGCCCCGGCTGCGCCTACGCATGTCGCTGCCGGTACAGAAAGTCTATTTTCCGCCAGCACGCCCAAGCCGATGATTCTCACAACGGATCGGGTTATCGTGATTGGAACCTCGACCGGCGGCACCCAAGCACTGGAATATCTGTTCACCCAATTGCCGCGCACTGCCCCGCCGATTGTCGTCGTACAGCACATGCCGGAACATTTTACCGCTGCTTTTGCTAAACGACTGGACGGGATCTGTCAGGTATCGATAAAGGAAGCCGTACATAATGATCGGGTTTTGCCCGGCACGGTTTTAATCGCGCCCGGCGGCAAGCACATGTTGCTACAACGTAGCGGAGCCCAGTATCGGGTTGAGGTCAAGGACGGCCCACTGGTAAGTAGACACCGCCCTTCGGTTGACGTGTTGTTTCGATCCAGCGCACAAACTGCAGGGTCTAATGCGATAGGCATTATTATGACCGGCATGGGCGATGACGGTGCACACGGCATGAAAGAGATGCATGATACCGGCGCTTTAACTATTGCGCAGGATGAAGCCAGTTGTGTGGTCTATGGCATGCCCAAGGAAGCAGTCAAGCTGGGTGGTGTTGATGGTATTTTGCCTTTGTCAGCACTTCCTCAGCTAATTATGCATGCACCAACCCGTGCACTATTTAAAAATAGCTAACTAAATTACCAAACAACTAAAGCTTTCATAACGTCAAGAAAATCAGATGATACACTAAACAACCACCAGCTAAAGCTGGTGGGTTTGAGTTACGGACTGGAAGTCCGGATACGCATCGACTTAACGATGCGTCTTTGTTGCCCTCAGTCTAGCGTTCTATCTAATTGTGCTTAGCAACACACTGATTCAATTTAACTGAGC
>CANNLO010000079.1 GCA_947505055.1 Methylococcaceae bacterium
AGCATTACTATATTTTCTTTGTACGTCCACAAAAGAATCTTAAACCAGTTATTTTGGCAGTATTGCATGAACGTATGAACTTATTGGTAAGACTCAAGGAAAGATTGTAATAAGTGCAATTTTTTTAAAACTTTAATTTATACCAAAAACCATTAATACGGGCGATAAGTACAATAGGTGCTGAACACTGTGAAGCGCAACTTATCGAGTTAATAGTGATTTTAATAAACTTGAAGGACTGCCAACGGCCAAAAGAATTTAATGATTTAAGTGGACGGGAAGGATAAAATTATTTTACATTTTGGTGTCATTATTGATACCATTTAACTATGTCTAATGCCACTAAAAAAATCCTTACTAAAATGCAGCAAGAGCCGACAAATGTAAAATTCTCGGACTTGCTAAAAATTTGTGAAGAAAACTTTGGTCCACCTAGGCAATCGGGCACCAGTCATAGGGTTTTTAAAACACCATGGTCTGGCGATCCACGCATTAATATTCAAAATGACAAAGGCAAAGCTAAGGCATACCAAGTTAGGCAGGTGCTTTTAGCTATAGATTAAGTTGAAGGAGTCTAAACATGAACATTAGCCACTATACATACAGAGTTACCTGGTCTCCAGAAGATAACGAGCACCTCGGCTTATGTACCGAATTCCCAGCGTTATCTTGGCTTGCTTCTACTACCGAAGAAGCCTTAAAAGGTATTCAACAGATGGTGGATGATATCGTCATTGATATGCAATCCAATGGCGAACCAATACCAACACCATTAGCTGAGAAAAACTATAGTGGTGAATTTAGGGTGCGCATTCCATCCATAGTGCATCGCGCATTAGTAATGCAGGCTGCTGAACAAGGCGTAAGTTTAAATAGACTAGCAAGTGCAAAATTAGCGGGTTAACTTAAATGGCCTTGGTATTGCTCTGTAGAGAGTGCTGAATGACCGCTTTCCAAGGTTAACCGGTCGTTTATTGAAATCCGGCGAATGTCGCTTTTGGGGTCATTACCGGTCGATGAGAAAACAAATATTTTTATCGTTGTGAACGTCCGCTTTGAGTCATTTAAGGGGTTTTTGCAAGTATGAAAATATCCTATTTGACATTACCATACCCAGCTAAACACCCCATTTTCCATCGTCAAATTGACAACTATTTGCATAAAAATCTTTACAGTATCTCTTTTGAGATACATGATTTGTCGGTATGTCTTTGGAGAGATAAAAATGGCCGCACACACATCTATGCTACACGTCCGTATAGACGACGAAACTAAAGCTCAAGCAACTCAGACACTCGCTGCTATGGGGTTGTCGGTATCTGACGCAGTCCGTTTGTTTCTGCATCGCGTAGTGGTTGATCAGGCTTTTCCACTCGAATTGAAGGTGCCGAACGCGGAGACACGTAAGGCGATGGCTGAAGCTGACGAAATTGTCAATACACGCCATGCACGTTTTTCAACAGCTGCCGAATTGTTTGATGACCTCGAAAAAAACACCGACAAGTAAGAGAGCGCCATTACCACGGAAGAATTAATGTGTTTGTACATACAGATTATGCCGTAAAGCTTCCTCGTTATGCCGTGGTTTGCGTTATTGATGAAGAAAACGTGGCGCGAATCAATCGTGAATGCTGCGCTTGCTACATTAATCTCTTAGATGTGCAGTGCGAAGGCCCTATATCTTTATTTTTGTTCACTAATAGTTAAATAGGTGTTTTTGTTATTATAATGAGCTCACAAATTGCTGATTTTTCTATCCATATCATTTATGCAGTCTATAAAGATTTTTAGTTGTCTGTTTCTTATCTTGTTGGTTCACGCTGGCTTCGCTTGGCATTACAACCAATCCCAAGACGCGGGTCCTGATGTTCCTTCGGGTAAATTGCGAAGCATGTCTTTCGCGCCCTACCATGAGGGATTTAGTCCTAACGTCGGTAAATTTCCTTTGCCGGAACATGTGGATGCCGATTTGGGTTCAGTGGCAGATAAAACCTATGCCATTCGGACTTATTCGGTAGGTGGCGGCATGCAACCCACACCAGAATTTGCCCGAAAACATGGCGTGGAAATGATCATGGGCGGCTGGTTGGGCGATGGCCATGAAGAGAACAAAATTGAAATTGCTGCACTGATCCAAGCGGCCAATCAAAATCAAGATATTGTGAAACGGGTTATTGTCGGCAATGAGGTGATGTTGCGTAAGGATATGAATATCGACACTCTGATCGGTTACATCCGTCAGGTAAAACAAGCGATTAAACAGCCGGTTACTTTTGCAGATGTTTGGTCAAGTTATATGCAATACCCGCAACTGTTTAACGAAGTCGATTTTATTACCATACATATCTTGCCTTATTGGGAAGACGAGCCAGTGGCAATTGAACAGGCTGCTGTGCATGTGGAAAAAATAGTCAAACAAATTGAGGATAAAGCGCACAGCATGGGTGTTAACAAACCCATTTTGATTGGCGAATCGGGTTGGCCTGCTGTCGGTCGGCAACGAGGAGCGGCTGTTCCCAGTGTAGTCAATGAAACCCGATTTATACGCGATTTGATCCAGGTCGCCAATCGCCACGGTTTCGATTATAACATTGTCGAAGCCTTTAATCAGCCATGGAAAAGTAATAACGAAGGTGTGGTAGGAGCCAATTGGGGCTTGCTGAACATTGACCGTGAGCCGGTGTTTCCGCTTACGGGCCCGGTTTTTGAAAATTCTGATTGGCAACTGGAACTGGTTTGCTCGATGATGTTTTTTTTACTTGCGGCAACCGTTTTCTTTAGACAGCTAAAAACAATGACATTCACAAAAATACTGGCTTTTTTGATCTTGGCGCAACTGTTCAGTATTTGCCTGATAACAATGACCGACTTGTTATGGCATACCAGTTACAGCGTGTGGCAGCAAATCTATTGCGTACTGATGGTGGTGAGCAATGTACTATTGTCGATCTTGTTGCTGCAACGTTATAGCGATCTTTTCAATAACAGGCCAACTGCTGAAAACCGGGCTAGAGTTTTACGCATCGGCTACTTGTTTTTTGCTGGCTTAGCCGTTTTAAAAACTTACCATCTTGCCTTCGACGCGCGCTATCTTAGTTTCGAGAGTCAACAATTCGCAATACCGGTCTTAGGCATTCTGGGATTTATGCTTTATTCGGTTTTGGGTCAAGTACGCCTGAACAGGCAAACCATGAAACTAACTGAAATTACCGGCTTCAATATGCAGAGTAACTGGGAGTGCTGTTTTGCTTACCTTTTAACTTATGGCATACCAGCGGTTGTGATTGGCGAATGCTATATTTTTATGAGTGGCTACGACTTTAAACAGGCTCACGCTGAGTTATTGCAAGGCATACCGGTAGCGATGGGCTATAGTTTGCAAAATCAGCAATTAGTAAGCTGGTTGTTTTGTATTTTGATTCTGGCAATACCTTTTTGGCATCGTACATCCGAGAAGTTGGTTTCAGCGCAATATTAAATAAGAGTGATCAGGGAGCGCGTAATCACCTTGCATGCTAAGAGATTTTTACGCGCCTTTCTTAATGGAAAAAAAACTTAATTTCCCTAGATTTCTTTTAACAACGACACGAACCGGCAGCGTAAATGTTATGGCCACTTTTAAGCCGCCTAATTCGGATTCGCCTAAGGCAAGTTCGGCTTCGTGGATGCTAGCAATGCGTTGCACAATCGAAAAGCCAAGCCCCGTACCCTGGGCTTTGTTCGCAGTTTCAACACAGCGATGAAAGCGTTTTAAAGAGTTTTCGTATTGATCCGGCGCAATTCCTGGTCCCGAATCTTCGACGCATAACTGCAAGTGGTATTCCGTTCCGGTCAAACTAACCTTTACCATGCCTTGAGCTGGCGTATATTTGATCGCATTGTCGATAATATTTCTGGCCAGAATATTGATCAGCAGAATATTTGCCACAATGGGTACGGCATTGGTTTCTTCATAATCGATCTGAATTTTCTTTTTATGTGCCAAAGGATCCAGTTCGGCAATGATGCGCATCACCTCACGACTGAGCGACATAGTTTCTTTGGTAATAAATTCAGTGCCCGATTCAATACGTGAGAAAGTCAGTAATTGCTGCACCATGTAGGTCATGCGATTGACACCCTGCTCAATGCGTTTCAGCGCTTGATGGCGAACCGTTTCATCGCGGGTACGCATGGCAACTTGAGCTTGAGTGAGCAATCCGGCCAGTGGTGTTCTTAATTCATGCGAGGCATCGGCGGTAAATTGGCGCTCATGCTCAAAGGCTTGCTCGAGCTGGGCAAACAAATTATTGATTTCATTAACCACCGGGATGATTTCCGTGGGCAATTTTTTACTGGACAATGGTTTGAGATAACTGGCCTCGCGCCTCGATAAGGCAATTTCAAGTCGGTTCAAAGGATTTAAAGCATGCCCGACAATAATCCAGATTACGATACCTAAAATCGGCAGGCCAACCAGAAATTGCATTACCAATTGCGCTGAAATTTCGTCGGTTAATTCGGCCCGAATCTCTTCCTTTTGGCCGACATGAATAATATATTCGCCGTTGGAACTGGAAATACTGAATACATGCCAGAGATGGTCATCGATATCGGTTTCAGTAAAGCCGTGATTTGCGGAAGAAAAAGCAAAGGGGGGGGCACTTTCGGAGCGAAGTAGTAAACCGTCGGTTTTAGACCACAGCTGGAAAGCGACTTTTCTTTCATATTTATGACCTAAAGCACTGGCTTCAAGCAGTCCGTCAAAAACATCCCATAATTCATCATCGATTTTTTTCTTGCTAAAGCTATGCACGGCAAATTCAGGTGAGTTTTCCGACCGCAACAATAAGCCGTCGCCTTTTTTAGCCCAAAGCTGAAAGGTACTCTGGTTTTTATTTTTTCGTCCGGTATAGGGGTGCAAGCGTTCATCTGTTTGGGTTTGCGCCCAATGTTTTGACAATGAACCCTCTCGCACCAGGCTTTCAACAAAAACATGCAGCACTTTGGCCGATTGCGCCAATTCCGCATCAAACAGACTGGCTACTTCGTCCCGGGTGACTTTGTAACTCATATAAGCCGTCACTCCCCAAATCAGCATCGATGCGGAAAGCAGACCAATCAATAACAGTTGGCGCAGGGAATAGTTCATTAATCTTCATCAATAATGTAACCCACACCTCTGACGGTGCGGATAATGGACGGGTCGAGTTTTTTTCGCAGATGATGTATATGAACCTCGACAGTGTTACTTTCTACATCAGAATCCCAAGAGTACAGGCTTTCTTCAAGGCGAGCGCGAGAAATGACCTTGCCGATGTTGCCCATCAAGAAACTCAGTATCTCAAATTCCTTTTGCGACAGATCAATCTTTTCGTCGTTCCAGGTTACCTGATGCGAAGCGGGATCTAAAACAATGCCTTTATACTCAATGTTGGGTACGCTACGCCCTTCGTTTCTTCTGGCTAAAGCCCTTAAGCGCGCGCAAACCTCATCCAGTTCAAACGGTTTAATCACAAAATCGTCGGCGCCGCTATCCAAGCCCATGACGCGATCCGGCACGGTATCTTTGGCTGTCAAAACCATCACCGGCGTTTCATCTTTGCGCGCACGCAAGGCCTTTAAAATATCCAGCCCTTCCATGTCTGGCAAGTTAAGATCCAGAACGATCAGCTCATAGCTATTGATTTTCAAAGCTTCGTCAGCAAGTCGGCCGTTGGTTAGCCAGTCAACGGCATAGCCTTCCATTTTTAAACCTTCGGCCAGTCCTTCACCCAATATTTCGTCGTCTTCAACCAATAATAGTCGCATAAGTCTCCTTCTTTAATAGTTAGGTTGGATTTTCAGTTTTAATCTTAAACCAACAATGAGCCCCAAAAAAGATTTGATTTGACTCGTAAATGAACGCTGCCTATGTCGTTTTAGATTTTTGAGCTAGACCGCCCCTTCATGGACTTATATTTTAAATGGCTTGATGATCTTTAGGTTAAACACTCCTGTGTTAAACTGGTAGCTATTTTAAATCATATAGTAAAAAATCTCTTGCCGCCGCTTAGTCTCTATATTCATATTCCCTGGTGCATTAAAAAATGTCCTTATTGCGACTTTAATTCGCACGCAGTAAAAGCCGATATGCCCGAAGCAGCCTATATAACGGCATTGCTTGATGATTTGGCCTTTGATATACAGCGCTATAATATCACCCGGCCGATCTATAGTATTTTTATTGGTGGCGGTACGCCTAGTTTGTTTTCACCCGAAGCGCTTAACCGCTTGTTACGTGGCATAGAGCAACAGCTAACGCTTGAAAAAGAGATTGAAATAACGCTGGAAGCCAATCCGGGGACTTTTGAAAGTCATAAGTTTGCCGAATTCAGGGCACTGGGTATCAACCGTTTATCGATTGGAATTCAGAGTTTTAATGATGTTATATTAAAAAAACTGGGTCGTGTGCATTCGGCGCAGGAAGCCCTTCAGGCAGCCGAAATTGCTCATCGGTCAGGCTTTGACAATTTTAACCTTGATTTGATGTTTGGCTTGCCGGGCGCTGATGCAGAAAGTAGCAGAATCGATGTGGAAACGGCGATCAGCCTGAAGCCCAGTCATATTTCGTTTTATCAGTTAACACTGGAACCCAATACCTGGTTCCATAAATTTCCGCCCAAGCTGCCAGATGATGAAAGCATTTTTAGCACGCAAAAAGAGTGTCAAAAAATATTGGCCGAGCAGGGTTACCAGCAATATGAAGTTTCCGCTTATAGTAAACTGGGCTTGCAATGTCGACATAATGTTAATTATTGGCAGTTTGGCGATTATTTGGGCATCGGTGCGGGCGCTCATGGAAAAATCACCCAACACCTACCGCAAGAAATTGTTCGTAGCGTGAAGGCTAAAAGCCCTGAGCAGTATTTAAACAATGCACAGAATGGCGGGGCTGAAATTATTCCAACAAGTGAGCTGCCTTTGGAGTTTATCATGAATCATTTGCGCTTGAAGCAGGGCTTTACACTGGAAGCCTATCAATGCGCTACAGGCCTTGGACTTACTACGCTGGAGCCGGCTTTATCGGATTGCGTCAAACAAAACTTGCTTATTCGGCAATATAATCACTATTATTGTTCAGAACAAGGCTGGAATTTTCTGGATAATATTTTGGAAAAATTTATTTCTTAATTCTCGTAAACTCATAACCACTTCATTATCATGCTAGATTATCAAAAAGACTTTATTTCCTATGCTCTGGATTGCGGTGTGCTTAAATTCGGTGAATTCGAATTAAAATCAGGTCGCATCAGCCCCTATTTTTTTAATACGGGTTTGTTTAATACCGGCGCGCAACTGGGAAAACTGGGGCAGTTTTATGCAAAAGCCTTGATTCAATCGGGGATTAACCCAGATATTCTTTATGGCCCGGCTTATAAAGGAATCCCGCTAGTCAGTGCTACATCAATTGCTTATGCCCAGATAACCGGTACAGACATTCCTTTTGCCTTTAATCGGAAAGAAGCAAAAGATCATGGTGAGGGCGGTAGTTTGGTCGGTGCATCACTTGAAGGAAAGGTATTAATACTAGATGACGTAATAACTGCAGGTACTTCAGTCAGGGAATCCGTAGAGATCATAAAAAACGCAAAGGCAATTCCTGCAGGTGTATTAATCGCACTGGATCGGCAGGAAAAAGGTCAACATGAGGTTTCTGCGATTACAGAAGTTGAAGTGGAATTTACAATGCCGGTCATTGCAATTATTACTTTGATAGATATTATTGAGTATCTATTGGCTAATGTTAGTATTACGAGTTCCCTTGCAAGATCGCCAATTGATGGGATAAAAGCCTATCAAAATCTATATGGTATTTGACAGGCAGACGATATAGGTTAAAAAATAAAAATGTTAAGCTAACAGAACTTAATATATAGACTACAATTAGCCAAAATATTACAGTCGACGGCTGCATGCAGGATGGTGTTGTTGCAGGAGCAATCGAGCGGTGTGCCGACATTTCAATTAACTGATAAAATCCTCGTTCCCATGCTCTGCATGTGAACGCAATAAGGGCGTAGCATGAGGAATATGGAATTTAAACAGCAAATGCACGAATATTCGCAATGGCGTGCAAAACTGGTTCAGTCTATAGAAATATATCACCAGTGGCGTAGTCGTTATGGTATGAAGGATACCAATAGTAGTAATACTATTTTAAATATTCTTAATGGTTTGCGATCTGACCGGATTACGTTGGCATTTGTTGCTGAATTTTCTCGTGGTAAAACCGAGTTGATTAATGCGCTGTTTTTTGCAGAAACTGGCGTCAGATTACTCCCATCGTCACCAGGGAGAACCACCATGTCTCCCACAGAGCTTTTTCATGATGAAGAAGGCGGCAGTTATATTCGATTACTGAACATTGAAAGCCGCCTTGAAGATATTTCATTGGCTGAATTCAAAAAAAGTCCCGAGCGTTGGATCCAGATTGATCTTCAGTGCGAGTCACCAACGCAAATGCAGGAAGCATTTAAGGAATTGGTTTCGACCAAAATGGTTGACCGTGAACTTGCCGACAAACTGGGTCTTTGGAATGAGCGCGAAGCAGCGGAACAAGGGATTATAAATCCAGAAAAAGTAGAAATTCCTTGTTGGCGTCACGCCTTAATCAGCTTCCCCCACCCCTTGTTAAAAGAAGGCTTGTCAATACTAGATACGCCGGGTTTAAATGCGCTGGGAACTGAGCCAGAACTTACTTTAAGCATGCTGCCTAGTGCTCAGGCCATTATTTTTGTGCTGGCTGCAGATACTGGCGTTACCAAAAGCGACCTGGAAATGTGGCACAATCATGTTTGTCATAATCGCGGCGGTAGCAAGCAGGGCTTAGCTGTTGTGATGAATAAAATCGATGCGATGTGGGATGATCTGGCTGATGAAAATGGTTATGAAAATTCCATACAGTCGCAAATAAAATTGTCAGCCGCTACTCTGAAAGTTAATGAAGATGTTATTTTTCCTGTCTCCGCCAAACAGGCACTGCTTGCTAAAGTTAAAGGTGATGGCTTACTGCTTGAAAAAAGTCGATTAAATGCCCTGGAAAATTATCTTGCCAATGATATTTTAAAACAACGTAAATCTATGCTATTGGCAACAATTAATAGAGATATTGGTTTTTTGGTTAGTGAGTCGTCCAATTTAATTAATAATTCGCTGGCGAATGCGGTTGCACAGCTTGAAGAGTTCAAAAAAATTGATTTCCAAAATCGGGATATGACCGGCAAATTAATGGCCGAGACTCGAGATCGGCAAACTGTTTACATGGCCAACGTTGAAAACTTTCAGGCCAGCCGCAAAGTTTTTGCCGTACAAGCTCAGGCCTTGATTGATTCGTTAGCCAAAGAAAAAATGGATCACATCATCAAGACCACCAAGCATGATATGGCAAAGGCACTGACAACTTATGGCATGAAACAAAATATGCGCAAATTGTTTGATGACTTGAGAGACCTGTTACAGGATTCAGTTGATATTACAAATGAAACACGGCGATTGGTTAAGGTTATACACAAGAAATTTAAAGATGAGTACGGCTTTAAAGAAATAGAACCTCAGCTTTTTTCGATAAAACAATATCAAATTGAGCTGGAACAGATATTTGAGGAAGGTGAAGACTTCCGTTCAAGCGCCAAAACCACCATGTCGGAACAAAGTATCGTCATTAATAAGTTGTATAGTACGCTGATCGCTAAAGCCCGGAATATCCTCAGGCAGGCTCATGCCGATGCGATAACCTGGAGTAACAGCGTTCTGACCCCATTGATGCATCAAATTAAAGACCATAAAAAACAAATTGAAGGTCGATTGCAAATGCTTAGAAAAATTAATGAATCGAAAGGCACTCTTATTGAAAATATTGCCAGCCTCGAAGCCGAACTTGAGCCATTAAATCTGCAACGTGATGAATTGGCTGCTATTATTAGTGATATGCAGCTAGAATTCGGTAGTTAAATTTTCTTTGATTTACCTTTTTAACTAAGTTAATTTTTTAAACAAGATTGGAATAAAAATACGCTGATAAAGCGATAAACTGTTACGTGGCGGTGATCTTGTCTCAGTTGTTAATGAAAGATTGTGCCTCTGTTCTGATTGATTCCAAATCCCCTAAAGCTTCACAAAAGGCTGACAGATTAAGTCCAAAGCGGCTGGCAATAGGGGAAGGCAATTCTTCCAATATTGGATTGCCGCCATCACCAAACTTTAGTTGCTTGCTGATTTGATTAGCTGTAAAAACACAGTCTCTCAACACGTTGTCACTGACTTCTAGCGTATGATGTTCGGCGATTGCATCAATTAACAGATCTGACAGCTCCCATCTTTCAGCCAGCATTTTTCCTGCCTGGGCATGATTAAGGCCAATAAATTCGAGTTCGGTTTGGTGTAAGGGCAGTTGTAGTTCTTTGCTTTTTTCCAGGGCGAGTTTAAATTCAGCCGGCATAAACTCAGCGAACACTACTTTCCCAAAATCGTGCAATAACCCGGCAACAAAACAATCACTGCATTGTGTAGACGTTAAGCCAATGCGTTCAGCCAGTATTTTACTGATGGCAGCCGTGGTTAATGAATGTAATAAAAAATTGGAAGTATTGAAATTGGCCTTGTTGTTTGGATTCAGCATGCCCATTGCGGCAACGCCCAAGGCAATATTCTTTATGGTATTCATGCCGATATGAACAACCGCTCGCTGTACCGACGTTATTTTTTGCGGCAGGCCGTAGAATGATGAATTAATGGCTTTAAGGATTTTAACGGTCATGACCGGGTCGCATTCGATAACACGGACAATATCTTTTGCCGAGGCGTTAATGTCCGACGTTAATTGCACCACTTGTTGGACGCTTTTAGGAAAAGCGGGCATTTTTTCAACCAGGGCTATCAGTTTTTCGTTTTTTAAATTAGTCATATAAGAGCTGTTATTTAAATGATTTAAAGTTACAAAGCCATTTTAAAAAAAGACTAAGAGCGAAAGACAAAAGGATTAAGGTTGTCATGTGTTATTTCGTCTTTAATCTTTCACCTGCTTTTAGTCAAAAACGTGTGTTTGAAAATACTAATGTGCTTCGTCCCAATTCATCCCTACGCCAATATCAACGATTAATGGTACGGAAAGATCGGCTGCAGCACACATTAGCGTTCTGATCGTCGCGCAACAACTGTCAACCTGCTCATCGGCGATTTCAAATACCAATTCGTCGTGTACCTGCATAATCATTTTGGCTTCCGGGTTATTTTTATACAACCACTGATCGGCAGAGAGCATAGCGCGTTTTATGATATCGGCGGCAGTTCCCTGCATGGGTGCATTAATGGCGGTGCGCTCGGCGTATTGGCGACGTGCGGCGTTGCGGGAATTTATTTCCGGTAAATAAAGCCGCCGGCCAAACAAGGTTTCAACATAACCTTGGTCACGAGCTTGTTCCCTGATGCTGTCCATGTAATTTTTAACGCCCGGATAACGGGTAAAATATAAATCAATATAAGATTGTGCCTGGCTACGTGACAAGCCCAGTTGCTGTGCGAGGCCAAAAGCCGACATGCCGTAAATCAGGCCAAAATTGATGGCTTTGGCAGAACGGCGTAAATCGGTGGTGACTTGCTCGGGAGCAACGCCAAACACTTCAGCAGCGGTGGCTCTGTGGACGTCCTGGCCTTGAGTAAATGCGGTTAATAAACCAACGTCGGCCGATAAATGCGCCATGATGCGTAATTCAATTTGTGAATAATCGGCTGCGACTATTTTTTTACCTTCAGGAGCGATAAAGGCCTGACGGATCTTTCGGCCCTCTTCGCTGCGGATTGGAATATTTTGTAAATTGGGATCAGACGATGATAGACGGCCTGTTGCTGCTACAGCTTGATGATAAGAGGTATGAACTCTACCTGTTTGACTATCAATCTGTTGTGGTAGTCTGTCGGTATACGTTGATTTTAGTTTGCTTAAGCTGCGGTACTCTAAAATCAATTTGGGTAACGGATAGTCGAGGGCCAGTTCTTGCAGAACAGACTCTTCTGTTGAAGGTTGGCCTTTAGGTGTTTTCTTTAAGATAGGCAGTTTTTGCTGGTCGTAAAGGATTTCCTGAACTTGTTTCGGTGAACCCATATTAAAGGCTTGGCCTGCCAGATTATGGGCGTGCTGCTCAAGAGAAATAATCTTGCTGGAAAGCTCAAGACTTTGTAAGGCGAGCATGGCATCGTCGATTAACACACCGTTGTTTTCAATTCGAGCCAATACGCTTAGCAGTGGCACTTCTATTTCCGTATATAACTTGAGTAGGGTGGGTTGTTGGGCCAGTTTTGCCGATAACACTTGATGCAGTTGCAAAGTAATATCGGCATCTTCCGCAGCATAAGGCGCGGCCAGTTCGATGGGAACCTCCTGAAATCCGATTTGTTTGACACCTTTTCCGGCAACGTCTTCGTAATGTATGGTGTCAACGCCCAGATAGACTTTGGCCAGGTCATCCATATTATGTTTGGTAGCAGTGCTGTTTAAAACATAAGACTCCAGCATGGTGTCATGGGCAACGCCTCGCAAGGTGATGCCGTGATTGGCCAAAACATGGGTATCGTATTTAAGATTTTGACCCAACTTAAGTTTGTGCGGATTTTCTAACAGGGGCTTTAGCTGTTCCAGTACTTTAGTTCGATCTAGTTGATCCGGTACCCCGGGATAATTATGTGCCAAGGGAACATAAGCGGCTTTGCCCGGCGTTATGGCAAAGGATACGCCGACTATCCGGGCCTTACTGTAATCAAGGCTGGTGGTTTCGGTGTCGAAAGCGAAGAGATCGGCTTGCTCAAGTTGAAGCAGCCAGGTATTAAGTTGCTGTTCGGTTAAAACGGTATCAAAGCTGGAAAAAATCTTAGCCGGTTTGGGGTCAATTATGGCTGATTCAGTTTCAATCGTTTTTGGTCCGGATGTAGGTGAAGCATCCAAGGCTTTCAACCACGAGGAAAACCCCAGTTCAGCCAATAAGTTTTTAAGTTCGGCTTTGTCCATCGGTTGTTGTTTCAGATCTTCGATGCTGTAGGGCAAATCCAGATCACATTTAATGGTGGTCAGTTGTTTGGATAAGGGCAGTTGAGCCAAGCTGGCGCGCAGGTTTTCGCCGATTTTTCCGCTGATTTCATTGGCATTGGCAACCAGATTTTCTAAGGTCTGATACTGCGCCAGCCATTTTGCCGCTGTTTTAGGTCCTACTTTGGGCACTCCGGGGATGTTGTCAGCAGTGTCGCCGATTAGGGCAAGATAATCGATGATCTGGTCGGGTCGGACGCCGAACTTGTCGAACACGCCCTGAACATCCAGGCGGGTATTGGACATGGTGTTTTCAAGGATAATATGTTCGTTGACCAGTTGCGCCATATCCTTGTCGCCGGTAGAAATGATGACATCATAACCTTGCTGTTCAGCGTGCTGGGCCAGTGCGCCCAGTACATCATCTGCTTCCACGCCGGACTCGATAATTAAGGGCAAACCCATGGCTCGAAGTACGTTGTGCAGTGGTTCGATTTGTACCCGTAAATCATCAGGCATGGGGGGGCGATGGGCTTTGTACTGATCGTAAAGTTCATTGCGAAAGGTTTTGCCGGGCGCATCAAAAACCACGGTGATGTAATCGCTGTGATAGTCAACGATCAGTTTGCGCAACATATTGGTTACGCCGTGTATGGCGTTAGTCGGTTCTCCTTTCGCGTTAGTCAGTGGAGGGACGGCATGATATGCGCGGAATAAAAACGAGGAGCCGTCGACCAGTATCAGTCGTTTTCGGTTCAAGGCGATAGGATCAAGATTCAAGGGCATTCCAAGGTTAGGTTTTACGCTTAACATCGACGATATTAGGCAATTGGCTTATTTTATAGAGAATCTGGCTTAACTGGTTGGTATCTTCAATTTGTATTGTTAAATTGAGTAAAGCAGAAAAGTCAGGATGGGTATTGAGTCCGGCATTGGAAATATGAATTTTAGCGTCGGCTAAAATTCGGGTAACGTCATTCAGTAAATTTTGCGAATTAAAGGCATGGATAACAATAGGAATAGCGAAGTTGGCTTTTTTATCACCCCAATTAACCGCTATTAGTTGGCCTTGTTTTTCCGGGCTCAAATGTAAAATGTTATCGCAATCTTTACGGTGAATTGTGATGCCTTTTTTATGGGAAATATAGCCGATAATCTCGTTGCCCTGTATCGGGGAGCAACAATGAGCCAATGACGTTAAGACGTTATCAATGCCGTCCACTGAAATAGCGGATTTTGCCAGTGATTTTTTGGGTTGCGTAGGTGCGGGGTGGACTTCCAGTTCCGGTATCTTGAAAAAGGCCGCTAGCTGGCGACGGCTAATATCTCCATGGCCTAGTGCTTCGAGCAATTTATCCGTATCCGGCTGATTAAAATGTTTGGTCAGATCTTGTAACACAACATGCTTTAAACCCAAACGTTGGCTTTCTTTTTCTAAAATGGCTTTGCCCGTTGCTATATTTTGTGCTTGTTGTTGATTTTTAAACCAGCTTTTAACTTTGCTGATGGCTGCTGAGGTTTTTAAATAACCCAGATTAAGGTCGATCCAGTTATGATTGGGGCCGCCATCTTTTGCCGTTAAAATTTTTACTTGCTCTCCGGATTTTAAGGTATAAGTCAAAGGGACAATGCGACCGTTAACCTTGGCGCCCCGGCAGCGGTGACCAATTTCGGTATGAATGGCGTAAGCAAAATCGAGTGGTGTGGAACCTTTAACCAGGTCGATTAATTTGCCGGCTGGCGTTAAAACATAGACGCGATCACTAAATAATTCACTACGAAAATTTTCGGAAAGAACTTCATCGCCTTTTTCTTCCAGTAATTTACGCAGCGAGGCGATGTTTTTTTCTATAGCTGTGTCGTGTTTGCCTCCTTCTTTGTAAGACCAGTGTGCGGCAACACCTAGCTCGGCAAAATCGTGCATTTGCTGGGTACGGATTTGTACTTCGATTCGGTTGCCTTCCTGGTCAATAATCACGGTATGTAAAGATTGGTAGCCATTTTCTTTAGGATTGGCAATATAGTCATCAAATTCCTTGGGAATGGTTTGCCAAATG
>CANNLO010000080.1 GCA_947505055.1 Methylococcaceae bacterium
AATGCTAAATTTCCAATAGCGTGTTACTCAAACACTATGCAAGAAACTTACACCCTCACCTTTCCAACGAGCACGCACATTACACGCATACCAACTGATGTAAACTATGAGGATTCTGGCATTAGCTATCAGGCGACATATCGTTTATACGGGAGTAAAGTAGAGGTATTCAGACGCTATCAGTCAGAGAATCCTAACCACGTGTGTGGTGCTGATAGAAGTGCAAGTAAGATGGCTTTTTTCAAGGTGCTGCAGAGGGATTTGAAGGGGCAGGTGTTTTATGAATGACTTGATAAAAGCCAAGAGGATCAGGTTGCGCTGTATGTTAAAGTTAAATTATTACGTAATAAAGAATAGACTACACAGATAGATTTGCCATTGGAATCACAAGATTAAATCCGGCATAACAAATATTTGATAAATCGAAATTTTTTAAAGGTCAAAATGAGTCTACGAGAAATAAACATAGAATCTGTTTACAGTAGTGATGAATACTCAATAATGCAGGATTTTTACATCCCGTGCTTAAAGGTAGCTTCAAACTACGATCGTGCAGTTGGCTACTTTTCCTCTGCCTCGCTTTCGCTTGCCGCGGAAGGAATCGGGGGGCTTGTTGCCAACGGTGGGAAAATGCGTTTGGTTATAGGTTGCCCATTGGATCTTGAAGATTACGAAGCCACTAAAAGTGCTGAGCGGGTTAAAGAGATTTTAGGCCAGATTGAGATTCAAATCGGTCAAGAATTAGATAGTGTGATTGACAACTTATCTAAAAATCGTTTTGAAATGCTTTCATGGTTGGTATCTAGTGGGCGCTTAGAAATTCGCTTAGCATTAAGGCCAATAGGCATGTATCACGAGAAAATGGGTATTATTTACGACAAATCAGACAAAATTGTATTTAGCGGTTCAGCGAACGAAACCAGATTTGGTTTAATGCCAGAATACAATTTAGAATCAATAACTGTTTATAAGAGCTGGGATGCTCAGATTTTCAAAGCTTATGGAGAGCATTTTATTAGAAAATTTGAACAGTTATGGGATAACAAAGTTAAAAATACCTTGGTCGTAAAATGCCCATCACAAATATACGAAAAGTTCTCAAAAATAACAGAAAAAAAAGGGAAGCCAGACCCCGAAAAAGAATTATTAATAATACAACAAGAAATAGATAAAATAGTCTCAAATACACCAAAATTACCCGACGTACTTAATGGTGAAAGATATAGTTTAAAAAACCATCAAATATTGGCGCTTGAAGCTTGGAGAGCGCATAACTACATAGGGATATTTGCGTTAGCCACTGGCGCAGGCAAAACGGTTATGGCTATTCATGCTGCCGTAAAAATATTTGAAGCCCATAAACGTCTATTTTTAATAATAGCAGTTCCGTACCAAAACTTAGCAGATCAATGGAGCGACAACTTAGCCGCATTTGGAATAAAACCTTTAATGTGCTATCAAAGTCAGTCGCAATGGCGAGAAGAGTTGTTTCATGCTGTTCAATCCTTTGTGATGGGAAGCTCATCTTTTGAAGCAGTTGTAGTGGTAAATAAAACTCTTTGCTCAGATGAATTTAAAAAAATAATATCAGACCTAAATAAACCTGAAAAATACACCACCATGTTTGTGGGGGATGAATGCCATCATCACGACTCAAAGGCCACATTAAGTCAATTACCAAACTTTCACTTCCGCATGGGGCTTTCAGCTACACCTTTTAACGACGAAAATAGAACATTCTTAAAAGAATACTATGGCCAAATAGTTTCAACTTACAGTATTGGTGACGCATTAGAGGACAAAGTATTAACGCCATATTATTATCAGATAATTCCCGTAGAACTTACCAATGACGAAGCCGAAAAATATGAAGATGCCTCGGCAAAAATCGCACAAATGCTTGCCACTATGGATGGTGAGCCAGACTTTTCTAATCCAATTCTTACAGCATTATTAGCTAAGAGAGCAAGGTTATTAGGCTCAGCAGAGAATAAATTGATTGAATTAAAAAATCACTTAAAAGAGACTGCAGCGACGGTTAAGCACACAATATTTTATTGTGGCGATGGCTATATTGATGTTGACGATGAGGGTGATTCTAGAATCAAACAGATTAATCTTGTAAGCAAACTTTTAAGTACGGCTAATTGGAAAACTACACGTTTTACTGCAGAAGAATCACTATCAGAGCGAAGGGCAATTCTTGAGCAATTCAGAGGCGGGCTAATTGATGCACTAGTTGCAATCAAAGTTTTAGATGAAGGCATAGATGTCCCAGCATGCAAGCAAGCATATTTATTAGCCAGCAGTCGGAATCCACGACAGTTTATACAACGAAGAGGAAGAATATTAAGAAAAAGTAGCGGCAAAGAATTTGCCATAATTTACGATTTTGCTATTACCCCACCACCAAATTGGCAAAAAACACTGACTATGATTGAATTAATTAAAAAAGAAGTTGAAAGAATAAGTGAGTTTGCAAAATATTGTATTAATCCACTGGATTCAATTGCCGTTGCGGAAAAACTATATTCTAAATATGGTGTAAACAAAGCAGATATATTAGGAGATGATAATGACTGATATTTTTACTATGCTAAAAAAAGCTGATCAAGATAGTGAAAAAGATCTTGCTGAAAAATTCGGCAGGAATGAAGGCTTCGATAACTTACTTGCAGACATAATTCAAATAGAAAAACAGTACCGATATGGCTCTCAAACAGGCTCAGAGAGCCAAAGAAGATCCAAAATAAAAGAATTAATAGACCAAATTAAAGGTGTCGATAATGCTTCTTCATAAAATTGAATTCCAAAATTTCAGACAGTTTTATGGCGAGCAATCGATTGAATTCTCCGTCGATGAAGTGAAGAACTTAACACTAATTCATAGTGAAAACGGAGTTGGTAAAACAACTATATTAAACGCCATTTTATGGTGTTTCTATGAAAAAACATCAAGTGAGTTTGAAAACCCAGAAGATTTAATAAACCATGAAGCTGACGATCAGGGTGTAAAAGATTTTAATGTTTCCTTAACCTTTGAATACGAGAAAAAAACATATAGAGCCTCTAGATTCGGTAAAAAAGGTCAAATAAGTTCAACAGATAATTTCAAATGCTGGGACATTAGCGACGGTAACTTCAAACCATTATCATCAGCATATGTTTTAATAAATCAAATTGTCCCTAAAGATCTAGCAGATTATTTTTTCTTTGCTGGTGAGGAAATTGGCAAAGTTGCAGGCGGAACCACTGCTAAAACAGTAAAAGAAGTTGTAGCCGTAAAAAAAGCGATACGTGATATTCTTGGCCTTTCATTAGCCGAGCAAGCTGTAGAGGATTTAATAGAAATAAAAAAGATAATTTCACGTGAAGTTGCCAAGCTATCAGTCAGTTCTGTAGATGTACCAGCCAGGCAAATTGAATTAGAGCAAGTTGTTGATAGACTAAAAAAATTACGTGATGAATTTCAAGAGTCCGAAACTAATGAATCCGTTTTTAATACGGAAATTTCTCAAATAAACAAATATCTCATTAATGCGCCGGCTGTAGCAGAATTTCAGCAGAACAGACTAAAATATGAGAACCAGCTAGAAGCTAAAAAAAATCAGATTGAAGCGCTTAAAACTCGTTTAGTTCAAGCAATTGGGAAATACGGCTGGGCAGTTTTTGGCAAAGACATTTCTGATCAATCACTCGATTTCATTGATGAGGAAACTCTAAAGGGGAAAATTCCTAGCCCTCATAATGAAAGATTAGTGAATGATTTACTAGAAGCAAAGATGTGTTTATGTAAAAGACCACTTTCTGTTGGCAGCCCAGAATATGCAGCTATACGAGAGCTACTGCAAACAGCTAGTACCGCAGTCATTTTTAACCGTTTACTCGAATGCAGGGCTTACATTCAGGAAATTCAATCGCGTGCAATTGATTCGGCAGATGGATTTTCTGATATACAAGCTCAAATCAACAGTTTAGGTAAAGAAATAGGGGCGTTAGAGGCTCAAATAAAAGAATTTACAGATAGAATTAATGCCTCACCAGTTGATGAGATTAAAAATAAAGAACTACGTAGGAAAAATTTAGAGGCTGATCTAAGAGCCCTATTAATCGGACGCGGCGCTTTACAGTCTCGAATAAACACATCACAAACTGCCATAACAAACTTAGAATCTGAGATTAAAAAAGCTGTTTCCACACAGCCAGCATTATCGGCGATAAATCAAAAGATCTCACTACTCGACAATCTAATAAAATATGCTGAAAGAAGAATAAGTGCTGATGAAAAAAAATCAACTAGAGTTTTAATGATAAATTTAAATAAAACACTCGAAGAATTTTCCCGAAAAAATTATACGGCCGTTTTGGATGAAGCCACTTATAAGTTAAATTTGCAACGGCAAGATGGCAGGAAAGTAGGGAAAAGTAAAGGTGAAAAACTATTATTAAGCTTATCATTCATAACAACATTAATTGATTATGCCGCGCAACGTGTAGGCAGAAGCACGGATTTTATATCTGGTGGTACTGTAGCGCCGTTTGTTATTGACGCCCCCTTTGGTGAACTTGACGATACATACAGAACAAGCATTGCATCACTGCTTCCCAGAAAAGCCAGGCAAGTGGTATTACTACTGTCCTCCTCTAACTGGAAAGGCGCTGTTGACCAACAAATAAAATCCTATGTCGGCAGAGAATATATCCTTATAAATCATACAACTGGATTACAAGATGGGACTGGGAAGCCTGAAGATTTATTAGAATTGCAAGGTAAAACAATCCACCAAACCATATATAGTGAAAAGTTTGATTACACGTCTATTCAGGAAATTAAATAATGTCTACACAAATCACTGGGCGAGCCGTATATTGGTCAAAAAAATATGAAGTTGTTGTTAACAAACTAGTGGGCAAAGATCGCGATGACAAGAGAAGAGCTTTTGAAACGAACATGGAAGTTCTCGTCTTCGCTGCATTTCTAGGAGTTAAATACAAAAAAATGGAACACGTAGGCGCAGACAGATTGGAAGTTCCTACTGATGTTTTCAACAATCGAAAGATGTTTCAGGCTCTATTTTTATTACCACTCTTACACAAAAAGGATGCAAACATACTAAGGCAAGATAAAGACTCAGAATTGGTGAGTATTTTCCAAGACTATGCAAATGGAGGTCTAAGTATCATTCAATCATGGCTAGAAGCCGAACCTACTGACATCTACGGCGATATGATTCTAATGAAGAAAATATTAGAAGAGATCAATCTAACAGCTAATTCAGATATTTTTACTGACAATACCAAACCTATTATTTTTTAAAATTAATCCTACGAGCTTTGCTGGATATTGCCATAAACTTTTCTATTGACTCTGTTTGGCTACCATTTAAATATGAAATACCTCTATGCAAATGTAACTTAAAATAATTACTTATTTTTTGGTTATCAAATTCTATTCCATCCTTTTTGGCGCGTAATAGCAATAGTCCTGTATATAAATCTTCTTGGCCACCCGTAAATGTCTTCCATGTCATTTCAACTGAGCTGTCTGTGATAACGTCTTCTTGAGGTGGGGCGGATTTTTCTGCTAGTGACAGGCAAAAAGCCCACCGACAGAGCACATTCCAATTCTGGATGCCGGTTCTTCTTTTTAAAGTAATCAGTTGAATCTTCGCCTTTTCAGACACCTTAACTGTTTCTATCATTTGTTTGCCACCTTACTTTGGAAGTACCCATCCTCAAACGCTGATGATTCCGTGTCTTCATTATAGTTAATCTTATATTCTTTCGATATAAATGGTTTTAATGCCTCGTAATGTTCTGTTGTAATTTCCTCGTCAGTAGAAAAAATCAGAACCTGCGGGCTAGCCACTGGGAAATAATTAGATATAAGTTTTTTTCTATGTGGCCCATCTAAGCGGCCAAGCGGGGTATCAATTACAGTTGGCAATACCTTGCCTGAAGATTTTGCCAGTGCCCACAAAATAGCAACAGCCAATAACTGCCTTTCACCGGCTGATAGTGAGGATGCTAAAACCATGTCCCCGTTTGATTTGTGAATAGTAAGTGAGAAATTTTTGATATCCACATCAAAAGACAATGCTTGCTTAGATTTTCTATGGAGTTGTTTAAAACACTCTGTTATCTCTTTACTTAATGTATGCACATGTTTCTTGAGAAGTGCATCTTTGAAGGCTAATAAGGTTGCTCTTGATCTGCTTGAATGAGTCAGAATTCTTTGGTTGATTACGGAGCCAGTTTTCTTATTGGCTAATTCTAATAACTTAGTTGAAATCACTTTACTAATCTTGTCTTGTTCAGAATCAATTTGTTCAAACTCCTCCTTCAACAACTCGAGCTTCCCCTCATTTTTATTTTTGTCGGCCTGTTTTTGATTTAGCTCTTCAATGATTGATTTAACTTTATCCTCAGCAGGCACTGCAGCGATATTTTGATTCAATCTCTCGAGTTCAATGTCATTATTAGCTTGAATCAATAATAACTCTTTTATTTTAGTACTTATGACTTCCAAATCTTCTTTAGATGGAATCTCATTAACTGCTATGTCTATGGAATATTCATCAATGCCACTATGAATATTCTCCACTCTTTCATCAAATATTTTCTCAATAGTTGATAACAATAATGAATCGACAGCTAAACTTACTTTCAGTTTATTCAAAGTTAACTTGTACTCTTCCTTCAATAAATTAAGACTTAGTTTACTAAAACCAGAAGAGCTTATTTTAATCTCGCGAAGTTCGTCAATTAGTGATTCAACCAACATAAGTGGAGCTTGTCCTGCAGCTAAATCAATCAACTGGTTATTTAAGGATTTAATTTTTTCATTAAGAACCGCATGATTTTCTTGAAGGTTGTGCCTGTTTATTAATAAATCGGCACCTGATAACTTCAGCTTTGCTTCAATGGCAGATATATTTGATATGTTCTTATCTAGCAAGGATTGAATATTTGCTATATCAAATATAATTTTTTCTCTACGCTGCGCTAGTTCAGCAGCCACAGCTTCTTCTTTAGCAAACAATTCTATCTCACCAGCTAGACTAGCTTCTAATGTTTTTTTCTTTTCTATTTGCGCCAAGCTTTTAATTAAATTCTCAATTGCATTGACGCCTAATAATGAATAAATCCCAGTTTTTAAAAGTCCTGATGATCTTATTGGATCGGCCAGCCCTTCAATTTTTTCACCGTCAAAAAAGAAAAGTTCAGAAATTTGAGAAGGCATAAACTCTTCAACAAACTCTCCCCATCGCTCAGACGCAACTTGGTCGTATATGTTATTTCTAAGCACATCACACTTTTCTTTAATTAAACTTCCTGATTGAAACCATGTTCTTGTAATTTGAATTTGTTCTTCTTTGCCATTTTGACGACTAGAAAACTTGAGCGCTAACCCGGCACCATGTTTTTTAGGTACGTCTCGGTTAATCAATGACTCAAGATATTCTTCATATGCCATCCTGCCTCGCCCAGCGGTTTTAGCCGCCTTACCATATAGAACTATCTGAAGTGCTTCTAAGAACGTCGTCTTACCTGAGCCGTTATATGCGCCAAACAATATAATTGGTTGATTAGCATTTGGTTTAAGATTGACGATGTGCTCGCCCTTATAGACCCCAAAATTATTAAGTGTAATTTGTTCTAGAATCAAAACTGTTCCCCACCTTCAACATCATCTTCAACAATATGATAAATACCATTAGCATCAATTATTCTCTGAGTGCTTTCTTCAGCCTCTTCCAAATTATCAGCACGCATCTCAGCGAATTCTAATGCCTCTTTTTCGTTATCAAAACCACCGTTTACAAGAGCTTTTTCTAGATTTTCGTATATCCCAACTCGCCTTGTCGCTGTTGAGTATCTTCTTTCAATATTGAGTAGATTGCGCACAAGTTGATAATGGAGATCGTCAGAAGATTCGCCTTCGGCAGCAATAGTTTTTAGCAATGAAATATCTTCTGATTTAAAAAGTTGACCTTCATCAATAGGACCATATGGGTAGATACGACCTGTTGCTGATTTATAAATAGCTGGAACACTATCTTCTATTTCGTTTTTTTCTTTAACCCAAATCCTTCGAATTTCTTCAATTTCTTCATCAGGGATTAATTGAAAATTATCGGTCCCCTTGACGCCGCTTGCGCGAACTTTTTCTTGTGCTTTTAATAGCTCCTCAAGTAGCTTCTCTCTATAACTTTGCAAGTAAGGTCCGTGTACTAGCTTCTTTTTCCCAGTCTCCTTATCAGTCATTAGGCTCAAAGCACCACTCATTCTTTTAAAATCACGTTTTTTAAAATCGTCAGTAGTATCTAAATAATTATTTCTAAAGTCTGCTAGCGGACTCATCCATTTTTTTTCGTCATCGTTTTTAATCATTGCTTGCATAGACTTATCTTTGTCTACCAACGTACAAACAAAGCATCCAAATCTACTATCACCACAACTAGGCGTTGATGTGTCAACCACTAATGGGCATTCATTATCTTGTGTTGCCCCTCTGTACATATTCAACAATTGGCTGTTATCGAACCCCCAAGGGTTATCATAGGTGACCAAATACTCCCAGACGTCATCATTAGACCAGCTTACTATGGGTGGATAAATCCAAACTCTATCGAGCTTAGGATTGCCATTTCGACTAAGTAACTTTCTCGTAGAGCCTTCATGAGCCTCTATTGTCCTTTTTCGTGAGATACTTTCTGCTTTTCGTGTACCTAGCACCAATATCGCTTCACCATTCTTATCGACCATATCAAGAATAAACTGGTTAGATGGGTTAATTTTCAGGCGACTAGTACACCATCTAAACATGGGTCTGGGCGCTGGGTAACCCTTCCCAATCAAGTTCACCCAAAATCGATCAGCAATACTCGGCGTTAACCGTTGAGGAATGATGGGGACATTTTGTTGTTCTGCTTCAATTCGCATTTTTTCAAGCGAAGCTTCTACCCACATGGCAACAACAGGGTTTTCTACCAAGGTATCCGTACTAATGACATGTACTGGTTTTAATCTTTTTTCTGGGGGTAATTCTTTTACAGCATTCCAAACAAGCTGCAGGCAAGCTGTGGAATCTTTCCCGCCACTATATCCAATAACCCAAGGTATGCCGTCGCTTAAGTACAGTGTTTGAATTTGCTCTTTCAATAGATTCACATCATTATCGATGCCATTCTCATCAAAAGATGACCTTTGGTAATTATCGACAAACGTTATTTTCTTTTCTTCCATCACTGACCTCGCTTATAAGCGTCTTCTAATCGTTTTTCTTCTGGGCTTAAAGTTAACCCAAGTCGCTGTTTTATTAAATTACTAGTCAAAGTAACGTTGCTTGATGTTTTTGATACTCTTCCAGCTACGAGAGTTCTTCCTTCCCATAATTTTGCATTACTTCTTGACCAATCAATATTACTTAACCCTGATAAAGACTCTTTCCAATTTGTTGGTTGTTCTAAAAGTAACTGGCTGCCAGCAATCCCCAAGGATTGTAATGCTATAGCATGCGAGTGAATCATATCCTTCCTTACCTCTCCAGCTGATAAGCGGCCACTTTTCACCAAACCCCACTCCGGTATATAGTCAAAAACTGCATCCCAAAATGCGATGCAAATTTCCGAAGCTGCGTTAATGTCTTCAACACTACTATTGTCGAGCAGCGCTTGGCATGCCGAATATATTGCGCTCAATGTAAATAACTTTCTTGATCGCTCAGATAGAGTGCTTCGCTCCATCTCGACTAACCCTTTAAATGCGCTTGACTTAAGCACCACTAATTTTGCAATCTGCGACATGTCGTTTCTGTGGTCGTATAATAGCCCTAGCGACCTGCTTGGGCGAATAGCATGTCTATTCAAATCAGCAAACATTTGCTGACTTCTCGATAATCCCTTATCTACAAAAAATACTACTGCTATAGATTCGTCACCCAGTTTTGGTTCATCTTTTATAGCCATTTCTATAGCCGCACGTCTGTGCTGGCCATCATTTATAATAAATTTAGCGTCCATATTTATTTTCAAAAGACCATTAAGTGACCTTCCGGACTTGTCATTAATTGCAAAAAATTCTACTTCGCCATCAATTGAAGCCGTGATTGCTGAAAAAACATAATCAGACTGGTTGTTCGTTATATAGCGTGACATTTCTGGAACCCTGGCCCTATTAAGGATTCTTTGCGCTCTTAATTCTGGCGTTAACGCTAACTCTTCTTCATCAAATAGAAATATTTTAGGAATTAACTTAAGCGGGCACATTGCGACGTAATATTCGCGCCCAGCTTGGATGCCTCTGATAGCAGGAAAATTGTATTCGTACGTGTTTGCCATGGTTGCTTCTCACTTTTGTATGTGATAATTTTAACAAACAAAAAAATAAAGTCAACATATAACAAACATAATATTTTGATAATATCTTCTAAATGTATAGGAATTAATTTTGATATACTTAATTATGGTAAACAACATTTGGGGGTCAATATAATGAACAATACTGCCGCCAATCAGAGTTGTCCATTTTGCATCATAGATCAAAATAGAATCCTCCTGCAGAACAGTTTTGCTATATCTATTTCCGATGCATTTCCTGTTTCTATTGGGCATTCCTTAGTTATCCCACGAAGACATATAAGTTCTATTTTTGATGCTTCGGAAGATGAATTAGTGCATATTTTTAAATTGGTTGCTGAAACAAGAGTTCTATTGAATGACCTATATCAGCCGCAAGGGCTTAATGTCGGCATTAATGATGGAGTCGCTGCTGGGCAAACAGTAATGCACCTTCACATACATCTAATACCTCGTTACAACGGCGACCAAAATGATCCCAGAGGTGGCGTTAGATGGATTTTTCCAGATAAAGCCAAGTATTGGTAAACGCTATGGCAAACCCAATCGTTCTTCCCGAAAATAGTAAAGTTCCCATATCGGAATTTTCAGGTATATTTGATAATGTAACCACCTCATACAAGTTTTTATTTTTTAAGGGTGTTCTAGAACAGCTTAAAAATAATAATTTTAATAAAAGAACCCTCCGTCTAGAGTCAATAATGATAGATATGGTTGTGCATGCTTGGTATCCAAGCATTTTCTTTAAAATTTTTCTAGGTAAACAAGATCAGATTGCTAAAGTATTGGGTTCATTCAGCCAACCCGAAGTTTCCACCCTCAACGTTTCTGGCGTTCGGAAGCATATCGAAAGTGAAATGGTTAGAAATGCCGCACCTAATTTATTAAGACATGTGCCATACAGGCTTTTAACTTGTTTTTATATTAATGAATTGAGGGGAATCTCTGATGCAAGGAGATGTGATGCACTATATAAGATATCAATAGAAACATTTGACACAAAAAAACCCTTATACAAATTTTTAAATAAATTTGAAATTGAAATTCACCCAGAATGGGCAATATATCTAAAAGAAAATATCAAAATTATTGAAGGCTGGTTATCGTGGAACTGGCTTAATTACTTACAAAAATTAAATTTAAATGTCCCCAATTTAGTTGAGAAGTTATCTCCTCCAGCTCAACGGAAATCTCTGAAAACACAATCAGATTATTGGAAAGCCGTTATTAGCAACTCTGAATTGAATTGTATTTACAGCGGCGAGAAACTTACTTTGACCAACTTCGAGCTAGATCACTATTTACCCTGGAGCTTTGTAGCCCACGATAATGTCTGGAACTTAATACCAGTTCTAGCTGATGCAAATAGATCAAAATCTGATTGGTTACCACCAGACAAATATTTTAATAAATTTGTTGAATTGCAGCATGTTGGATTAATCCATGCAAACCAAAATTTATCCAAAGCTAAGTGGGGAAAATTAACCGAATCATTTGTTTTCGATTTACATATTGAAGAGTCAGCTCTCATGGACTTTGATTGTTTAAAAAAAGTATATTCAGATACAATGTTACCCTTAATTTCTTTGGCAAAATCCATGGGGTTTAATAGTGAATGGGACTACACAAAAATAGAGTCAAGGAATAATTAATTTGCTCATTTGACCCTAGCCGGTATTTTAGGTGGTGGTTATCAAAGAATTAGCGCTGATCCAAACTCAATCTGATCCTTGTGGGCTAACAGTACTTATAGAGATCTCGCTAAAATCCATTTCCGCTTGTGGAATTTAATTAGTTGCACCACTAAAGCTTACGTTCCAATAGCTGCACACAAATTTCGTTAAAAACCTCATTTACCAATACCTCCATCCATGGAAGATACCTACAACCAGCTGGCGCTGTACGCAAAGTATCTGAAATAATTTTTTCAAATGGCCCTAGCATATGCATGTTTAAAATACATTTTTCATGAATTTTGTGTTCCAAATATTGGCTAACAAACTTTTGTTCTTCCACGGGGAGTGAAGCAATTTCATCACATTGAACACCAACGAATAACATGTCACCACTATCTTCCCATATTTCCTCGTCAGCCTCCCTAAGCAGACGCATAAATGTCCCTTGTGGTGAAAGGTGCTCACCCCATCTGGAAACAGGGATGCGTTGGGTTTCACCTATATATAAACAATAACCTTTTGCAATTGCATAGATGTATGGACTGCGCTGCTTGCCTTTAATTACCCCAGAAAGGCTAATCATTTCTCAAACAAATGCTGATTACCATTGGCCCATTCTCCGAGATTAAATGACAGCACGGTGTGATACCTGCCAATCACTCGACGAATATCATCATCTTTTATTTCTGTAAGATTTTCATAAGTTTTATTTTCTCCAACAGCACAGCAAAAAATAATGGCCTCAAGTGCAAGACGCTCTGGAGCAGCATCATCAAAATTTGAAAGTACAGTCTTATAAAATGAGTGGCGTCTGTTAATTAACACAAAAGTACCTTGATTAGTATCTTTTTGGGTGCTCCACAGGTCCGTCCCACTTAGCACATCAGTATATCTAACTTTCTTAAACACTTCCTCTTGAGTCAGCCCATCTAAAGAATTCGCAGTGTCTTTAATTGAAACGTCCTCGAGCACCGCTTTCGTTTCCGCCTCCAGCACTTTAGCTCGCTGCTTCCTTTCTACGGCGTCAATCGTTGTAAGTCCCTCAATAGGATCATCTTCAGGAACAGAGTCAGCTGTACTGGAAAACTCCATACCTTCACCTGCGCCAATATTTAGCTTAGTATCACAAAATTCGAATATTTGTTTAGCTTGTTTCCTTGGTAAGCGCATAAGTGTTTCCAAGTTACTGCGAGTTTCATCATCCATTCCAAGATGCTGCTTTGAAACATCAACGTGCATGAAATCATCATGCTCAGTAGTTAATTCCATTCTGGCACGTAGGCCAAGAAGGTCTCTCGGAATTATTTCACCAAGATCATCGCCCCAACGAATCAACCTACCATTCCTATACACAAAGAAACCCTTGTTCTCCCTTGATACTTTATAGGATGAAATTTTTTCCTTTTGTTCTGCGCTCAACGGAGATGCTGAGGTTGCCATAGCCGCCTTAGGAAATGTGACTACTTCTAGCTTTATAGGTGGTGCAGCTGGCGCTCCTGGCATAGGAATAATCCAGTTTTCCTTGAATGCGTAACACGGAACTGTCGCATCATACGTTGTGGGATCAAACCCAGCTAGGGCATCGTCTGAAAACAAAATATCCATTGGTTTTATGCTTATAGCTGCTGCACCTGGATATGTAAGGGTTATGTTGAGACGCTTGCTTTCATCCTCGGCTGACAAAAAAGGGAAGTAAGTAACACCTAGACAATGCGTAAGCTTTTCTATGGTCGTCCTTGCAGAAGTGTGATATATATCTCCGCAATCGCTAATCTCAACCACAGTCCCAGACGGTTTCGCGCTCAACAGAATTTCATACTCAGTGCGTTCTTCAGGTGTGAGATCCTCGCATATAACTACATATTCATTCTTGGCTTCGATAACCTTCCGATCCAAGAAGTATTTTTCACTTAGTTTGCCATCCTTCTTACTTATCATCTGGATTCGAGTCCCCAAAGAGAATCCGGCGGATTTTAACCCCATCCCGTACTTCGACAAACTGTTAGGCTTGTAATTTGCGTATGAACCTAGTTGAAACGCGTTCTCAATTCCCTTTTCATTAAGCCCGTTACCGTCATCCACAATTCTGTATCGAGCAACGTTGGTTCGTTGACTCAGAGTTTTACCCTCCACAAGAGTTATTTCCACTTTTACATTTAGCGCCTCGGCGGCTACAGAATTGTCAATAATATCCATCAAAGCAGAGTGAGGTTCATAGCCAATACGCGCAATTGCATTACACACTCTTGCCGCATTCATTTCTACAGGTATTTCTCTCATAATTATTGTCCTAATTCAAAGTCTCTCTGTTGGATAAGTATGCATTCGTTTTATAGTTTACCGCATTGCCGCATGCACCAAAATATTTTTTTAGAACGGGATATATCTCTACTAATTTTGAATTGCGAACATTAAAATTGAATTGTTGGTCCAACTGTAGCTAAAGCAAAAAAATACCTCATAGTTTATAGTTTGGTTCATTCTATTACCAATTTAAAATAAGGATCCCCAATCAATGGCTTTAACTATTTGTTGTTTTACGAACTTCACAATAAAGAATCCTAAGTTGAAGCCATAGGTAATTCCATAAAAACGTTGCATTCATACACAGTGTGCTGCGTCTGCTTATTTCTATGATTTAAGGTTTTTTAAACCACGCTCACGTTTCACCCTGCACAAGCATCGCAACAAACCAAGCCTCAGCACTTGGTGACAAAACCATCTCTACCGACATTTGCGCCCGCGTCAAGCCAACAAATAATTTCTTTCGGTCTTTGTCCGTCATTTCCGAAAAGTCAATTTCAGTGAACACCACGGCTGGTGCGCTCTGCCCCTTAAATCTATATACCGACTCCGTGAGCAAATCACCTTCCGTCCATATTGGATCACTGTCGGCGGTGTGCTGCCCGGTGAAGTGGCGGGTTGAAAATTGACCAATATGATTCACATTTAATAGTTTTGATTTTTCTAAACCACGCCAAGAGATAACAGCAATGTCAGCTAATTTAAATCCGCGTTCGAGTAATGAAGCTACTGCATTTTCAGTGGC
>CANNLO010000081.1 GCA_947505055.1 Methylococcaceae bacterium
CTGGCGGCCGGTATGGATAAAAACGGCGACTATATCAATGCGCTGGACGCTTTGGGTTTTGGCTTTGTTGAAATTGGCACGGTAACGCCGCGTCCGCAACCCGGCAATCCGAAGCCACGATTATTCAGATTGCCTGAACATCAGGCGATTATTAACCGTATGGGTTTTAATAATCGAGGCATCGACCATTTGTTGACGCAGGTAAAAAACAGCGGTTTTTCCGGTGTTTTAGGCATTAATATCGGCAAGAATTTTGATACGCCCATCGAGCAGGCGGCAGAGGATTATTTAATCGGCTTGCGCAAGGCATACAGTGCGGCGAGTTATATTACGCTGAATATTTCATCACCCAATACCAAAAACTTGCGCCAGTTGCAGCAAGGCGATGAGATTAAAAATCTGATTTCGGTATTAAAAGAAGAGCAATTAAAACTCCAGCAGGAACATGGAAAATACGTACCGTTAGTATTGAAAATAGCACCCGATCTGAGCGTTGAAGAAATAGCGCATATCGCCAGACTGTTGCTGAACTTTGAAATTGACGGCGTGATTGCCACCAACACTACCATTGCCAGAGACCTGATTGCCGGTCATCAATATGCCGAGGAAGCGGGCGGTTTAAGCGGTGCGCCGGTCAAAGAAAAATCGACTTTTGTGGTGCAGGAACTGGCGCGGCAATTAAACGGCAAGCTGCCGATTATTGCCGCAGGCGGAATTTTAACGGCCAGTGATGCGCAGGAAAAGCTGGCGGCGGGAGCAAGTTTGGTACAACTATATAGCGGCCTTATTTATCGTGGGCCACAGTTGATTGAGGATGTTGTTAAATCTTTATAACTAGGCCGATGGTTCAGTATCGTCCCCATGCTCCAGCGTCGTCGGACCACACAACGCTGGAGCGTTGTTAACATGGTTCCCACGGAGACCGTGGGAACCATGATGAAATCTACTCCAATTATTCCCCGGCGATCGACATCCGTTCTACCAGTATAGAACCGGTGCGTACATTACCGCGATAATCAACATCATTACCCACGGCAACAATGTTTTTAAGCATGTCTTTTAAATTACCGGCGATGGTGATTTCTTCAACCGGATATTGAATCTCGCCGTTTTCTACCCAAAAGCCGGCCGCTCCCCGCGAATAATCACCGGTTACCATATTTACGCCCTGACCCATTAATTCGGTAATCAGCAAACCGGTATTCAGTTCTTTCAGCATGCCCTGATAATCCAGGGTGCCGGTGTCTATGGTTAAATTATGCACGCCACCGGCATTACCAGTGGTTTGCAAGCCCAATTTTTTGGCGGAATAAGTGCTTAGAACATAACTGCGTAAAATACCGTCAGTGACGATATCTCTTGTTTTAGTCGCAACGCCTTCACCATCATAAGCGCTACTACCCAATGCGCCGACTAAATAAGGCTGTTCGTGAATGCGGATAAACTCGGGAAAAATCTGGGTATCCAGGGTATCCAACAAAAAAGATGATTTTCGGTACAGATTACCGCCGCTGATTGCACCGATAAACGAACTTAGCAAACCGGAAGCAATTTCTGCGCTATATAACACCGGACACTGGCGGGTACTTAAACTTCTTCCTTGTAAACGTCGAAGCGTCCGCTCGGCGGCTTTTCTTCCGACCTCAACCGCAGGGTCCAGATTCAGCGCATTTCTTGCCACGGTATACCAGTAATCACGCTGCATACTGTCGCCGCGTTGACCCAGTACTGAACAGCTTAAGGAGTGGCGCGTTGAAGTATAACCTTGAAGAAAACCCAGCGAGTTGCCCATAACCCGCAGACCCTGATGGGTATCAACCGACGCGCCTTCAGAGTTACTGATTTCTTCATGATAAAAGCGGGCGGCATCTTCACATTCTATTGCCAGTTCAATGGCTTCATCAACACTGACATCCCAGGGATGATAAAGATCAAGATCAGGAAATTCGGTCGCCAATAAAGCTTGTTCAGGTAGCCCGGAAAATTCGTCTTCACTGGTATAGCGGGCAATACTGCAAGCTGCACTGACTGTTTCCTTAATGGAAGCGGCCGACAAATCCGTGGTGCTGGCTGAACCTTTGCGCTGCCCGAAATAAACAGTTACGCCCAAACCTTGGCTGCAATGATGT
The DNA here is from genome assembly GCA_947505055.1 of Methylococcaceae bacterium. The sequence continues at coordinate 2,130 of CANNLO010000081.1, forward strand.
TCTATGGTTTCGACATCGCCCAGACGCACGGCTACCGACAAGCCGTTTTCCTGGCTCAAGCCGGCTTCCGCAGCGCTGGCACCCTGTTTTGTGGCTTCGTCCAGAATGGATTGAACGGTGTTTTTTAACTGATTGATTTGATCCTGATTTTGCACTGTATTCTCTGTTGGTGTAGAAGTTGGTGTGCGATGCACATCCTACATGGCTTCGATTGTTGGGTTACTATAATCCACTTACATTTTTTTAAACGCTGGTCCCGCCAACCGTTAAACCGTCTATTTTTAAGGTTGGTTGTCCGACACCGACCGGCACGCTTTGGCCTTCCTTGCCACAGGAACCGACTCCGCTGTCCAGTTGCAGATCGTTACCGACCATAGATACTTTGGTCAATACATCCGGGCCATTGCCTATCAGTGTTGCGCCTTTAACCGCGCGGGTGATTTGGCCATTTTCGATCAGATAGGCTTCGCTGGCGGAAAATACAAATTTGCCCGAAGTAATATCAACCTGTCCACCGCCAAAATTTCTGGCATACAAGCCTTTTTTCACCGATTTAATAATCTCTTCAGGATCATGCTGACCAGGTAACATGTAAGTATTAGTCATGCGTGGCATCGGCAAATGCGCATAAGATTCACGGCGACCGTTACCGGTAGAATTAACGCCCATTAAACGGGCATTGAGCTTATCCTGCATATAGCCTTTAAGTATACCGTTTTCAATCAACACGGTTTTTTCAGTTGGCGTGCCTTCATCATCAATACTCAAGGAGCCGCGTCGATCGGGCAAAGTACCATCATCGACTACTGTGCATAAATCGGAAGCGACACGTTCACCAACCCGACCGCTAAAAGCAGAGGTACCTTTGCGGTTAAAGTCACCTTCCAGACCATGGCCGATAGCTTCATGCAACAAAATGCCCGGCCAACCTGGGCCCAGTACTACAGTCATATTGCCCGCCGGTGCGTCAACGGCTTCCAGATTTACCAGCGCCTGTCTTACTGCTTCACGACCATAATCCAGCGCTGTATTCTGTTCGATAAAACGCTTGTAATCGCTACGACCACCACCGCCCATGCTGCCTTGTTCGCGCTGACCGTTTTGTTCAACGATGACTGTGACATTCATGCGTACCAAAGGTCGTACATCGGCAACCAGGGAGCCGTCTTGCCGGGCCACAATGATATGTTCGTGGACACCCACCAGACTGATGATCACTTCTTCTATTCGACTGTCCAGCTTTCGGGTTTCACTGTCTACATGTCGCAGTAAATCGATTTTCTGCTGATCTTCCAGTGATTTGAGCGGATTTTGCGTGCCGTAATACAGTGGCCAGTTGGCGGCTTTTGTAGATACTTTGCAATGTAAAGGATTGGCATCCTGACCTTGCCGAACGATGGCTTTGACGTTATTGGCAGCTTCCAGCAAGACCGGGAGTTCAATGAGGTCGCTATAGGCGAAGCCGGTTTTTTCGCCGTAGACTGCACGCACTCCGGCACCTTGCTCTATGCTGTGACTGCCTTCCTTGATGATGCCGGCTTCCAAGACCCACGACTCAAAGTGACTGGACTGAAAGTAAATATCGGCTGCATCGACCTGCGAACTAAGCAAGCGATTCATGATTTGTTCAATATCACCATCTTCTATACCGGCCGGTATTAAGATAGCTTGTCTTGCAAGGTTTAGAATTTCCATCAAAAAATAAATTTATTAAAGGGTTAGGGCTAAAGATTCAAGATGCATAGGTCAAGATAAAAAGCTGCATTCCTTTAGCCTTTAATCTTTTACCTTGCGCCTTAATCACTCTTCTTTCAAGTCATCACGCAAGGTCTTGAATAATTGTTGCATCAGGTCTTCTAAGCCTTCGTTACCCGAGTGCTGCGTTCCGTCTTTATCTGCGGCAGATTGTTCAGTTGCATTAGCGATAACTCCGGTTACGGAAGTTTCTGAACCTTCCTGCTTGACAACAAGCTGGTAAATTGAAGAGTCATTAGCTAAAAAAGTAGTCAGTTTTCCAAAAAAACCGGACTCTTCAGATGAAGCCCGGGTCACATAATAAAGCCCCTTATTGCGTTCATGATCGGTTATTTTCAGTCCACTTTGCTTCAAGGCCCGATTTAAGGTATTCCAGGCATCGCCAAAAGACTGTTTGATGGTGATTTGCGACGGATTATTGAGGCTAACAACGTCCTTGCCTAAACCGGTGCTTTCATTTTTCTTCGGTATCGAACTGTTATCGACTGTGTTCTGCTCTTTGTTTGTGTTGGTGCTTACCACCTTGGGCGGGCGTTCCAAATTTTCCGTATCATGATAACGACTGACTTCCGGTGTTCCGCAAGCAGCCAAAAGCCCGGTCAGTAATAAACTTTTAATGATTACATGCATATTATTCACAAAAAAAACGACGATGACTTAATGCGGGAAAAGCGCCACGCACTTTTTCCACGCGCTCCAGATCAATTTCAGCGGAAACAAAGCCGCCACCTGTTTTATAGCAATCCAGCACTACTCCCCAAGGATCAATGATCATACTATGTCCAAAGGTTTTACGGCCATTAAGATGAAAGCCACCCTGATTTGGCGCGATCACATAACATAAATTTTCTACCGCTCTGGCGCGCAGCAATAGCTCCCAGTGAGCGGCTCCGGTTTCAGCGGTAAAGGCAGACGGAATAATCAATATTTCCATACCCATATTACGAAAGAACTCAGGAAAACGCAGGTCGTAACAAACCGCAATACCCAGTCTGCCGAAGGGCGTATCGATCACCAGCGGCTCAGTGCCAGGTTCAATTGAATCAGATTCGCGGTAAACATCATTACTGCCCGGCACACTGACATCAAATAAGTGAACTTTATCATAGCGTGCAACTCTTTCGCCCAAGTCGTTATAAATCAAACAGGCCGCGCGGACTTTGTTACTGTCATTGCCTGCTATTGGGATAGTACCGCCAACAACCCAAACGGTATATTTTTTGGCTACCGTGGCCAAAAAATTCTGGATCGGCCCTGAACCGTCGACTTCTTTTGCTTTGATTTTGTCCAATTCATGATCACCCATCAAGGCAAAATTTTCTGGCAACGCCACCAATTTAGCTCCTGCTTTGACGGCTTCAGCAATCAGTTTCTCTGCTTCCAGCAAATTAGCGCTGATATTTGGACTTGAGGCCATTTGTATTGCCGCACATCTACTCATACTGCTCTCCTTTATTTGCGATAACTCAGCAGAGGCGATTCTTGAAATTCAACAAAAGCAGCTTAGTTGTTTTGAGTTTTTGTTCTCTTTTAAGTCGATACTTTATTTTTGTTCTTCTTCTTGTCGCAGCCATGGAAAGTCGGTAATACCATTCCAGGTTTTCTGTAACAATCCTCCATTTTTATACATCGGTACGATTTCGGCGCTTTTCCAGTTTCCTTTTACCAGATACTGAGAGCCAAAAAAGAAGCCCTCCTGATCTTTGCCCGTTAACGATCTCCCAATAATGGAGGCTACTTTTCCCATAATTGTACCAGCAATAGGGACTGCGTCAGCACTTTTAGGTGTGACATTGATTATGTCATCAAGCGTTTGGCCAACCAGATCGGTATCGCCGTTAATGGTGATTTTTGCGGGAATTGCGTCCATGACTAAATCATGCGTGGAGGCAATACCGTTTAATAAGTCAAAATGCCCTTTAATGCTGTTAAACGTCAAGCCCTCTTTGTAAACATCACTAAAATCAAGCTGCGCGCGTTTTATCCACTGAGCCATCGCCAGAATTCCCAGTATCCGACCTAGTCCGGGTTCAATACTTAAGATGCGCCCATTGTTTAAATCAAAGTCCAAGCGACCTTTTACTTCCGCTAACGAAAATTGATAGGGAGCCGCATCCCAGTTTAAAGCGTAGTCAATAACTGCGGTTGTTTCAGTCAGATCTTTTGTAATGCCCAATTGCTCAAGCATTTCACCTGTTCGGGCAATTTCCAGGCGACCGTTAATATTGGTTTTTGAGTGTTTGTCACTGGTTTTTCCACCAGATTGATGTGTCCAGTCGCCGCGCGACATGGCAACAGATAAATTGTCCCCTTTCAAGGCTAAACGTTTGAATCCGAGCCCGCCAGGTATGCGCTCAGTTTCCAAAGACAAGCGTCCCAGATTTACCGATCGCCAAAAAGTTTTATCAGCAGTCAGTGAGAGTAAAGGCAAGGTCGCCGGATCGAGGTCAAGTTCTGGTTCTTTAGCGGAGGTAACTTCAGCGACGCTATTTTCGGCTTTGGGATCTTTAAATGCTGACAGATTTAATGAGCTGATGTCCAAAATAATTTTTTCCGAACCTTTCAAGGTCATTGGAATTTTCATTGTTCCTGTGGCAAATGAACTATTAATAAGCCCTAGCCAATATTTGCCCTTTGGTTTTAACGATAAATCAAAAGCGCCCAGCGCCGTATTTTTCCATTGCGCATTTTGACTGTGAACTATGATTTGCCTGATGTTATTACCAGCACTTTCGTTTGTGGATTTGTTATTTTGAAACGCCGACAATCCCATCCAGTCTTGCAGGATTAAAGGGGTCTGATTAACGTCTATAAACAAACCGGGTTCTGTGGTCTGCTCAGCTTCACCCGGGCCAACAAGGATATGACCTGAATGAAGGCGTTGTTGAGCTAAATTTAATTTGATAGCCGCCTTAAATTGCTCGTTGTAATTGATTTTTATGGGTAATAGGGTTTCACCACCCAAACCAAAAGTCAGTGACAAGTTTTTTTTCTGAGTTTTTGTTTTGGCTAAAAAGTCTGGCAAGGCTAAGGTCAGGCCCTCAAGATTGGACTCAACGGCAAGTTCGCTAGGTTTGCCTGGATAAGGTAGCCCCAGTTTTAATTGGTAAGCCATTGAACCTTTAGCAATCTCCCAGCCCGGCATTTTGAATTGCTGCTGTAATTCATCAACTCCGACTGTTCCTGTTATATCGAGAAAGGTTTGCTGATGATCTGCTCTGTTGATATTAACTTTGATAGGATGCCCTAAAGCTAAAGCGTGAATGGTATCGCTATAAACGCCAAATTCGGTAAATTTTAATTCCCCGTTAATTTTATTGATCTGCAAATCAAGCGCGGAAACATTTAAACTGGATTGGTCAAACAGTGCCTTGCCAAAAACTTTTGGCATTAGCCCCGGCGTCAAAGGTAAGGTCAGATCAAGTGTGACCTTGGTGCTGCCTTGAGGAACAACTGCATCCACCAAAAAGCCCACTTCTGAAACCAGCGGTGTTTGTTGCAGGAACTTGAAGACATCACTTATTTCACCTTCGAGTTCTCCTGTAACGGTAACGATTTTGCTTGATCCCAAGGCCGGATTGATTACCGTAGCTTGGGTGATATTAAGATTATTGCTCTGCCCCTGCTCTATTTCGCAGGTCATAAATTTTTGTTCTATGGTCACCTTACCAACAACATTACTTAATTCAGGCCAATCAGGTACATATGATAGATTAAGCTGATCGATATCAAGTAAAGCCTCGAACACGCCATCTTGCGGCTTGGAAGGGAATACACCTAATTTGGCGACATATAATAAGCTGCCCTTAAGTACCCGGCCGCCCAAAAATGCCGCATCAAACCAGACTACATCTGCTGGTTTCATGACTTTGGTGGGAAAGTAATGTTTGGCCTGACTAATATCATCACTGATAAATGATGTTTGTAAATCCAGAAAAGGTGGCTCACTCTTTTTTGGAACTATCAGGCTAAGTCTATTTATGCTTTGCAAGCCGATCAGATCCAATGTCAGTTCCGGGCTGGATATTGTCCAGTCAGATTCTGCTTGTTTCCAGTTTAGCCTGCCTTTAAGTCTTTTGATGACCATATCTTCCCGGAAAAGATCGGGAGCCTGGATTAGCATATCTTCAGTTGCCAGGGTTAAAGAACCGGCTTTTTCGTTGCCTTTGATTTGTCCTGTTAAATTGTTAACGCCCGGTATTTGAGCAAACGGCGCAGAAGTGAGGCCTGCAAATTTGCCGTCAACGGCAATAGATTTTTCATTGGGATTAACGAACAGGGTTAGATTTTCCAGAGAGCCTTTAACTTGAGCATTGACTAGCTTAGCTGCCTGTTCATCGGGTAATCGGCCAAAAAATAGGGCTAAATCGGAAACTTCCTGTAAATCCAGTTGTTTAATAAACAGTGCAATTTTTGGTAAGAGCTTATCGTCATTGTGATGACCGGAAACACTGAACTGCAAGGATGGCCATTTTTTATCATTTTTCTGGCTATCATGGGTCTCTAAAGAAAAATCGTTTATATCAAGTTGCCAACGTTTACTGATGCCGTTGGTGAAATCACTTAATCCCCAGTGCAAACGGGTGGTCAGTGATTTAACAAAAAATGTCTGCTTGTCTTGACGAACCATGCCCAATTCTTGAATCTGCGCTAAGCCATCAGCCGACATCAGTTGTGATTGTTGCCAATTACCCCAAATTTTGAAATCTCCGGTTCCAGAATTGATAGCGATTTGATCACGGGTTTCGCCTCCACTCAACCAGCGATTAGTTTGGGTGCTCGCTGCTTGAGTGGGTATAAGCAATGACTGGGCGGAGTCGAAGTTAGCTGCAAGTTCAGCCAAATTAACCGCATTCCCTTCCGCATAAATAGTGCCGTCAATTGTCGATGGTTCAAAAATATTGCCTTTAAACTCCATCGATAGCCTTAAATTATTGCCTATTTTTGCAGGCAATTTAAGTACCGTATTAAGCCGGTGTTGTTCACCATAATTGTTAATCGTGAGGTCAAGTCGATTGATTAATGGTTGGTGATCAGGGTTTTTATCATCCAGCCAGGTAATTTCACTCGCTAAAACCTGAAATTTCGAGCCTTGCAATAACCACTGCGGCTGGCTTTCACCAGGCTTTAAACCGAGAATAACAATTTTGCCGTCCTGTTGCCGCTTAACTGTGAGCTTTGCACCGATTACCGTAACCCAGGATGAGGACAGCGCATCCCTGCTGCTCAACAGGTCCAGTAAATTAATGCCCAGCCGTATTTCAGCAACTTCGATATCTGGTTTTGCAGAGGCAGCGTTTAATTTTTCATCAAGAATGAGGTCTTTTAGTACCAGTTGCGGACTAAAACCGCGCATTTTTGCGCCGAGACGGCCTATTTTTACCGGTGAGCCAACAAGTTCGCTGACCTGGATCGCCAATTCGGTTTTATAATGCTCAATTTTCAGCAATATTAGGCGCACACCTGATAAACCAAGCGCTGTCGAGATCAAAGACCAGAAAATGAGATGCCGAGTGGCTCGCTTGATGTGATGGATCACTGGATTGGATTAACGGCTAAAGGTTCAAGGCGCAAGACTACGCGTTAGTCGCGACGAAGGCGTGGCTACCACGTATGGATTAAAGTAAAACCACATCATATTGCTCCTGGTTGTATTCGGCCTCAGCCCTGAATTTGATGCGCACACTTAAAAACACTTCCAGTTCAGCCAGCATGTCGGCTTCTTCATCGAGCAGCATTTCCACGACTTCATTGGACGCTAAAACCAGAATTTTCTGAACCTTATATTGCCTGACTTCACGGATAATCTCCCGAAAAATTTCCAGGCACATCGATTCGGCGGTTTTAAGAACGCCTCGACCGCCACAGGCGCTGCAAGGTTCACAAAGAATATGTTCCAAACTTTCTCGGGTTCTTTTACGGGTCATTTCTACCAAGCCTAGGACCGATACTTCGGTAATATTGGTTTTGGCATGGTCTTTTTGCAAATGCCGTTCAAGCGCCTGCAATACCTGTTTTTTATGCTCTGCACTTTGCATATCGATAAAATCGATAATGATGATGCCACCTAGATTTCTGAGTCTAAGCTGTCTTGAAATGGTTTGCGCTGCTTCAAGGTTGGTTTTGAAAATGGTTTCTTCCAGATTGCGACCGCCGACATAGCCGCCGGTGTTAACGTCGACAGTGGTCATTGATTCAGTCTGGTCAAATACCAAATGTCCACCGGATTTCAGGTTAACTTTTCGTTCCAGCGCTTTTTGAATTTCATCCTCGACACTGTAAATATCAAAAACAGGGCACTCGCCGGTGTAATGTTCGATAACCGGTACTATTTCCGGCACAAAAATTTCCGCAAATTCAACCAGACGATGATACGTTTCTCTGGAATCCACCCGAACTCTTTCTATTCCTTCGCGATACAAGTCTCGTAAGGTTCTGATGCTCAAAGGTAAATCTTTATGGATAAATTGCTTGGGTTTGGCATCGGTAATTTTGGCGGCAATGGACTCCCATAGTTTTAGCAAAAACGTCATATCGGCAATCAAGACTGTTTCATCCACACATTCAGCCGCAGTTCTAGCGATGAAGCCGCCGCATTGAAATTCCTGCCTGAAACCTTCCAGACATTTTTTCAAGCGTACTCGTTCCGCATCGCATTCGATCCGCTGGGATACGCCAGAGTTGTGAGCATAAGGCATATAAACCTGGAACCGCGATGGAATCGATATTTCAGTCGTTAAGCGTGCGCCTTTGCTGCCCAAAGGATCTTTCACAACCTGTACGATAATATGCTGACCTTCATGCAGATAGTGCTCAATATTTTCTGAGGCTTTTTTTTCCAGATCTTTCGCACACAAATCGGAAAGATGTAAGAATGCCGCTCTGGGCAAGCCAATGTCGACAAAAGCCGCCTGCATTCCGGGTAGAACGCGACACACTTCGCCCTTATAAATATTGCCCACCAGTCCTCGCTGCCGGGTTCTTTCAATGATTAATTCCTGCAGAACGCCATTTTCAATAACTGCAACCCGCGTCTCAGGCGGAGTAACGTTGATTAAGATTTCTTCACTCATTTGAATATCCCTATACCTTGTTTGGATAAAAGCGCTACGGTTTCAAACAAAGGTAAGCCAACTACACCGGAAAAACTACCGTTGATAGAAGCAACAAAAATTCCTCCGAGACCTTGAATGGCATAGCTGCCCGCTTTATCGGCCGGTTCTCCACTATGCCAATAGGCGGATATTTCATTTTCTGTTAATGATCTGAAAGTCACTTCGGTAATGCTGACCACCTGACCATGTTCCCGACCTCTCAGGGAAACCGCGCTGTAAACACGGTGCATTTTACCGGATAAACGACTTAACATGGCAAATGCATCATTTTGATCTTTAGGTTTGCCCATAATCAGGTTATCTAAAACTACAGCAGTATCGGCGGCTAAAACCGGTAAGCTATCCCCAAGCTGCATGATACATTCAGCGGATTTTTCGGCAGCCAAGCGTTGTACATAGGCCAGTGGCGCTTCATTCGACAAGGGTGTTTCATCAATATCAACCGGGTTGACACGGTAAGTTACCTTGATTTGGTCCAGTAATTCCATGCGTCGGGGAGACGCTGAAGCAAGAATAATCTGTACAGTCATTAGCGATGATAAGGATGATTGTGAAGGATGCTCCACGCGCGATAAAGTTGTTCAGCAACAACAATACGTACCAGCGGGTGAGGAAACGTCAGTTTTGACAAGCTCCAGGATTCTCTTGCGAGCTGTTTTACAGAGTCTGCCAGGCCTTCAGGGCCACCAATTAATAACGAAATATGCTGGCCACTTTCCAGCCACCGTTGCATCGCTTCTGATAATTCAGGAGTGGTCCAGGGTTTTCCGGGTATATCCAAGGTGACAACATGAGTGCTTTGTGGGATTGCTGCAATCATCCTATCGCCTTCATCTTTGACAATCCTGGCAACATCGCTATTTTTGGTGCGCTTGCCCGGAGCAATTTCTTTAAGAATCAACTCGCATTCACGGGGTAAGCGCTTGGCATATTCATCATAGCCTTGCTGCACCCAGCCGGGCATACGGTTTCCTACTGAAATCAGATTAATTTGCATAGGGTGGAGGATACAGAGAACAGGCTTCTGATGCAATGCGGTAGCCAAGGGAAAATTACGCTGGCTAGCTTCGTCATGAGATTATCATAAAAAAATACAAAAATTTAAGTAATGGACTTATCAGCCGCTATATTTGGCATGACAAAACAGGAGTTATTAAAATGAACATTAAATTTTTAAAATTCGGCGCATTGGGTATTAGCTTATTATTGAGTTCATGCGCTTCGACAAAGCCAAGTCCTTCACCGCTGGCTTTCCAAGCTAATAAAACTCTTAATGCAATTGGTTACGGGACAGTCGAAAAGAGCGATAAATATTCTCGTTCACAAATTAAATTAATGGCTATGAGAGCCTCTAAAATGGATGCTTACAGAAGTTTGGCTGAGCAGCTTAATGGCATTCAGTTAAGAGGCCAAACCGCTGTTGAGGATATGGAAGTAAACCAGGACAGTTATCAGGTATTTCTTAACGCTTATTTGCGGGGAGCAAGGGTAAAAAGAACCACCCCGATAGGTAGCGATATTTACGCAGGTGATGATACGTTTGAAACTGTTGTGGAGTTGGACTTAACACCTAAATTTTATGAATGTATTAATGGATCCAGTGCTGTAATCAATCAATGTCTTCAACAACAAGCGCCTGAAGGGGCAAGTCCACATTTTGAAAGTACGGCGCCAACCACCACAACCACTCTATCAAGCGTCAAATCTTCCTGTTATGGCGGTGATTGTTACGGTTACCCCAGTACCAAAGGATTTAACAGGAAATAAATGGCTATGAAAATCACCCCAAATAGCATTTAATAACGGCCATGTCGTCATTGTTCACAGTAATGAATTGGTTTGATAAATGGCAAAAATATTATTCAAATATATCTGGGTCGCGTGTTTTTTATGCCAAGCTTGCTCCAGTCCTCAGCCAAAAGCTGGAACACAAAATCAGGTTTCTGGTAATGTAATTACGGTTGAAGGCCAGGCACCGATTAGTAATGGGATGCCGTTATTGGCAAAAAAACAGGCTTTACAGGATGCCATTCTCCAGGCATCCATGCAATCGTCCGTTAATGTGAGCAGTCATACCACGGTTAATCAAAATAACGTTCCTCTCGATACACTTTCGATGAGTACCAGTGCGGCAATTAGTAACACTAAGGTTATCAAGGAATGGACTGTCGATAATGTTTATCATGTTATTGTCGCCGTAGAATTATCCAGCAAAAACGCTTGTGCACCCCAATATCGAAAACGGATTATTGCAACAGCTTTTCCTTTGGTTAACCAGGAGCAGGTTATCGGCTATGAAACACAGGATTTACCGTCCGGTATTCCCCGAGAGCTAAATAATTATTTAATAGAGTCTGGAGATTTCATTGGCAATAATGCTACCAATGTCAACTTATACCCCAGAGCTGACTTGGCTCCTGAAGCACAAGACCAGTCGTCTTATCGTTTATCAAAAGTCATGCAGTTGGCCGCTTCAAACGGCGTGCAATTTGTGCTCTCTGGCGTTATTAGAGACTTGGAAGTCGAGTCCAGTGAGTACATGAGAGGTGCAGGTCCTTTAGCATTCGCCAGGAGTTTGGCGCGTGATATTATCGCCAGGCGCGGAATTGGCATTGATGTTTATATACATGACGGCTTTACCGGGGCACTACTTTTCCAGCAGCGATATGTCGATGACGTTATTGGGGATGTCTGGATACCGGCAACTTATACGGTAGGGAGTGAGCGTTTTAACTCTACCTCAACCGGTGAGAAGATAGCGCATATTATAGATCGTGCCAGTATCGATATTAGGCAGGCTTTAGCTTGCTATCCATTTGCAACGCGTATTATTGAAATTAAAGACGATAAAGTAATCATTGATGCAGGCGCACAGGAGAGAATTAACGTTGGAGATCAAATGATGGTTTATAAATCATCAGGTAACGACTTGAATCTTGATGGCGGCTTTAGTTTTATAGGAAAAGACAAGCAACCTGTTGGTGTGTTGACGATTCGAAGTATTGCTCCGCGTTACTCGATAGGTAGTTTGGAGACTCCTGCACGTGATTTGGGTGTTAAAATTGGAGATTGGGTAAAATCAAGATAAATTTCTAGCTATCAAGCTGCCTTGCTATACTGCAGTCTAGAGGCTGTGTAGTTATAGTAACGCTCCCTTTACATTCACTTTTATATGAGTTTTTATGGAAATTAAATCAAGTTTTTTAGGCGAACAAAGCATTGATCCCAGCACCATTATTAGTTTTCCTAATGGCATTCCGGGCTTTGAAGATCAAAAACGTTTTAAACTGTTTCATCAAGAAGGCGAAAACCCATTAGTATTTTGGCTGCAATCGTTAGACGATGAAGCATTGGTTTTTTCGGTTGCAGAATCATCTACTTTCAATATCAATTACAACTTTACATTAAACGATGAAGAGGAAGCGGTATTGGGCATTGAAAATATTGCTGATACGTTGATTCTTATCATTCTACATAAAGATGAAAATGCCCAGCTTACTGTTAAAGGCGCAATTAAATCGCCATTGGTTATTAACAGTGTCAAGAGAATCGGCTTGCAAAAGGTGTTTGCTGAGGTAGAGCAAAGCATAACGCTAACTGAAAACAGTAATGAAATTAATTTTACTGAACGGTAAGGATAGGAAGTGTTTTAAAACGTATGTAAATCAATTGCTTAGCATGGATTCTTACTCAGTTTTTAAGGAATAAATTCAGGTAAGTTAGGAAGTTAACTTATTACAAGGACACGAAGCAGTCAGAAAAGCTTCGTGTCCTTATGGGCATGTCTCGTTAAGGCAGATGCCAATCTTTTTTAATTAAGACAATCAAGCTATTTGAACGGGGATGGAGCTGGCTGAGCGCTGAACTTCGTTCTTTTCATTGAAATAAATCAGAGTCGGTTTATGTTTCTCTTGTTCATTTTGGTCAACTATAGCAAA
>CANNLO010000082.1 GCA_947505055.1 Methylococcaceae bacterium
AGCTGATTTCTAATACTGCAATGAAGTTTGTAGATGGAAAGGGGTCATTAAGAATTATCTCAGCTCTGGGAATTAATCCCATTGAAATAAAACAAGCGGGTAAAGATGACTCAATAAATATCTATGAGTGGCGTAATAATAAAAAAATTCGTGATGTATCAATAAATTCAGGTCCCATTTCATGGGAAGAGCATCAAAGATGGTTTGATGCAGTTTTGACAGATAAAAATCGTGAGTTGATTATTGGTACGACTGAAAATAAACCGGTTGGTGTTGTACGTTTTGACATAGAAAATGATGTGGCCGAAGTCTCAATTTACCTAGTCCCAGAGGCTGGACATACAGGCCAAGGTCGTAATCTGTTATTGAGTGCAGAGCGATGGTTGAATGTTAACCGGCCCGAAATTAAACGCATACATGCGAGTGTGTTAGCCGAGAATGATGCATCTAAAAATCTTTTCCTTGCCTCGAGTTATCATGTTAATAAGATTTGTTATCAAAAAGACCTTTGAGATAAAAAATGATTACCATTAATAATAAAAAAATTGGCCTCGGCCAACCGCCATTCATCATTGCTGAAATGTCCGGAAACCATAACCAGTCCTTGGAGCGCGCATTGGAAATTGTTGACGCTGCGGCTAAGACAGGCGCGCATGCGCTGAAGATTCAAACCTACACCCCAGATACAATGACATTAGATTTGGATGAGCGTGAGTTTCATATTAGCGACCCAAAAAGCCTGTGGGCTGGTAACTCGTTATATAAACTTTACGGTGAAGCATATACACCGTGGGAATGGCATAAACCGATTTTTGATAGGGCTAGTGAGCTTGGCCTTATCGCTTTCAGTACTCCTTTTGACGATACTGCGGTCGACTTTCTAGAAGGTTTGGATGTGCCATGTTACAAAATTGCCTCTTTTGAAAATACTGATTTACCATTGATTCGCCGTGTAGCAGCCACTGGCAAACCTTTGATTATTTCTACCGGCATGGCAAGTGTCGCCGAACTGGATGATACTGTAAAAGCCGCCCGCGATGCTGGGTGTAAAGACCTGATTTTGCTTAAATGCACCAGCACCTACCCAGCCACCGCCAATAACACCAATATTCTAACCATCCCGCACATGCGTGAATTGTTTGGCTGCGAAGTCGGCCTGTCCGACCACACAATGGGTGTGGGCGTGTCAGTTGCTAGCGTGGCGCTAGGTGCGACTGTTATCGAAAAACACTTTACTCTCAATCGTGCCGATGGCGGGGTGGATAGCTCTTTTTCAATGGAGCCAGCAGAAATGGCGCAATTAGTGGTTGAATCAGAGCGCGCTTGGCAGGCGTTGGGTAAGGTGAGTTATGGCGCAACGGAAGCAGAAAAGAAATCCATTCAGTTCCGACGCTCTCTTTATATTGTGAAAGACCTCAAGGCGGGAGATATCCTCACCAAGGAGAATGTACGTGCAATTAGACCAGGTCTAGGTTTACCGACTAAATATCTGGAGCAGGTGCTAGGCAAAATCGTAAAGCAGGATGTGAGGCGTGGTACGGGGCTGGAATGGAAGATGTTGTAGTGGCTGAGAACCGAGTGAGCTTTGTGGCAGAAAAAGTTTTATGAATGCACCTAAGAGTTTGTTTCAAGGTAATTGTTTTGATATAGGTTCTGCAAAATCATTAGTTAAAGAGGTATCCTAAGAAATGATCATTGGCAACGGACTGCTCGCAAAATCATTTGCACCGTATTTTCAGGTTGATTCAAGCGTCATTGTATTTGCTTCAGGCGTTTCAAATTCGCGTGAAATTAATAACGCAGCATTTCTCCGTGAAGTATCAATGCTGTTAGATGCCATGTCGTTGCGTAAAAAGTTACTGTATTTCAGTACATGCAGCATAGAAGATCCTGAGTTGCAAAACACACCTTACGTACAGCATAAGAAAAATATGGAAGCGATGGTCAGCGCAGTTTCTGGGAACTGCATTTTTCGTCTACCACAGGTTGTGGGTAAAACGAGTAATCCGCACACTCTGACCAATTATCTGCACCATCAAATTATATTGGGAACGAACTTTCAAATCTGGGAGCACGCCAAACGTAACTTAATTGATGTTGATGACGTAGCCTCAATTGTGAATTATTTAGTGTGCTCTGCTTTGAAATCTGAAGTGCCTATCAATATTGCTTCACCTTTTTCCGTTTCGATTCCTCTGCTAGTCAAAACATTTGAATTTGTTTTGGGTGCAAAAGCAAGTTTCACAATGATTGAAGCAGGTGGAAGTTATGAGATTCAATCTGAATTAACGCAACAAGCTGCCACTGAATTAGGCATTTCTTTTGATGATGGCTATATTGAAAGACTGATTAGGAAATACTATGGGAATTAAATTTCAATATAAATTATCAATCGTAATTCCTGTTTATGGCAGTGAATTAGTCTTGACCGAACTAGTTGCACAAATTGCCGATGTGCTGAATCAGCAAAAAGCATTGCAGCATAATTATGAAATTATTTTTGTCTGTGATTTATCGCCAGATAATAGCTGGCAAGTGATTCAGAGCTTGGTCGGTCAATTTTCTTATGTTCATGGCATCCTGCTACGCATCAATGCGGGGCAGCACAATGCTTTAATGGCGGGTTTTGCTCAAGCAAAGGGCGAAATCATCGTCACCATGGATGATGATCTTCAGCATTCCCCTGCTGACATCCCCAAGTTACTCAAAGAAATTGAAGCCGGTCATGATGTGGCATTCGCTCGCTTCAAAAATAGAAATCATGCCCCTTGGAAAGTTGCTGGCAGCCGGATAAATAATTGGGTAGCCAGTTATTTGTTGCAAAAGCCTACTGATTTATATCTTTCACCATTTCGTGCCATGAAAGCGGCAATACGCGATGAGTTGCTTTTATATCGAGGCCCTTACGTGTATGTGGATGGCTTGATTTTAACCGTGACGCGCAACATTGCTTCAGTTGATGTTGATCACCACGACCGCTACGCAGGGGAAAGCAGGTATGGATTTCTAAAATCAATTTCTCTTTGGTCAAAAATGGCAACAAGTTTCTCTATCGTCCCACTTCGGCTTACTTCTTTGTTGGGTTTGATTTTTTCGGGGTTAGGCTTTTTTCTGGCAGTTCTTCTCGTGATTCAAAAGTTCACCTACAACATGATGCCTATTGGGTGGACATCGCTAATCGTTACTATTTTGATGGTTGGTGGTGTGCAGCTCTTAGCGCTTGGCATGTTGGGTGAATATCTGGGGCGCGTTTTATTAACCTTAAATTCGCGCCCACAATATGTCATTGCAGAACAAATTGGATTCAACGCTGATAATCAAGTTGAAAAAAGCGAGTTACGCATATGAAGCAATTTATTTTATATTGCTTCTGCGGGGTTATCGGCGTAAGCACGGATTATGCAATTTTCTACAGCGTGCTTACTTTTGGCGTGTGGTATCAAGGTGCAAATCTGCTTGGGTATTTAGCGGGCACTTTAGTGAGTTTTTTTTTAAATCGAAAAATAACCTTTGGAGTTCAAGACAAAGTTGCACAACGCTTAACGATATTTTTAGGGGTGGCGGCGATTGGCTTTTCAGCATCGGCAATCCTGCTTTGGTTAATGGTCGATGTCGCATTAATTGATCCCAAAATTGCTAAATTATTAACCTTGCCTGTCGTGGTGGTCCTGCAATTTTCATTAAATCGGCGAGTCACATTTAATCAAAAATAAATACACTTAACGTATTGATTTAAAAGGAAATTCATGAATAATGAGTATGACGTAGTGATAGTTGGTGCAGGCTTTACTGGCTTGACAGCAGCGTATGTGCTCGCCAAACAAGGACGCAGCGTTAGAGTCATTGAAGCCGACTATGCGGTTGGCGGTTTAGCCGGTACATTTCAGTTTGCCGACGGTGTGAAGTTGGAAAAATTTTATCACCATTGGTTTAATAATGACGTTTATGTCCCTGAGTTGGTGAAAGAGTTGGGTATGGAAGGTGATGTTATTACCTTACCAACCCGCACTGGCATGTACTTCAACGGGCAAATGTGGAAATTATCCACACCAATGGATTTACTTCGCTTCACTGCTCTTTCTTTGGTTGATCGCATTCGGCTTGGCCTGTTGGTATTTCAAGTGCGCCGCGTGAAGGATTGGAAAACGATTGAACACCTCAGCATCCGTGAGTATTTAGAGGCGCTTTGTGGAAAAAATGTGTATCGCGTTGTGTGGGAACCGTTGATTACATCGAAGTTTTCTGTTTTTGCTGAAGCCGTCAATGCGGTCTGGATGTGGAAAAAATTGGTATTGCGTGGCAGTACACGAAACGATAAAGGCGGTGAAGAGCTTGCGTATTTTAAAGGAGGCTTCGGTCGCCTTGCTGAGGCCATGGTTAGCGCAATTGAAAAGGCAGGCGGCAAGGTCAGTGTAGGCGAAAGTGTACAGGGCGTGCAGGTAGAAGGTAAGCGCATCACTGGGCTTCAAACAAACGTTGAAACAGTGCTGGGAAAACAGTTTTTATTTACACCAGCCTTCCCAATCATAGCCAATATCTTTGAGGGTGTAGCTCCCCCTGATTGGTTAGCGAGTCTGAGAAAAGTGCGTTATCTGGGGAATATGTGTTTAGTGCTTAGATTAAACCAAAGTCTATCAGAAACGTATTGGTTGAATGTAAACGATCCGGGATTTCCCTTTGTGGGCGTAATCGAACACACCAATTTCGATACGCCGGATAACTACAAGGGCTCACACATCGCTTTTCTATCACGCTATCTCGCGGTGGAAGATCCGGTATGGTCTTATACCGATGAGCAATACGTTGATTTTGCCCTAACCAGCTTAAAGCGCATGTTTCCTAAAATGGAGCGCTCTTGGCTGATTGAGCATCGTATTTGGCGTGCTGAATATGCACAACCGATCACGGAAAGAAACTATTCGCAATATGTCCCTAGCAGAGAAACGCCTTTTGAGAATGCGTATATTTCGACCATGGCACAGATTTATCCAGAAGACCGAGGGACAAATTACGCGATACGTGAAGGTAGGTTAGTTTCAGATATACTTGCAGTTAAGCTACGCTGAATAATCACTTAAAGTTAGCACCATGCCATCATCCAAAATTGAATTTCAATCACACGAGGAATATGACTTTAAATGGTCAGTGATAGCCTTTTGGGGGACGCTCGTTTCTGTATTTCTTGCATTTGATTTTATTACATTTCGCCTTGGTTTGTATACACCGCTTTCAACAGTGGTTTCTGCGATAGTGGTTTTAGCCGCAGCATTTTTCACACCAATGCTCTTGCCAAATATAGTTATTCTTAGAAATATGGAAATACGAATGCTGACTTATCCATTGATAAGTTTGCTTGTTTTTTCATCTGTGTTGTTGTCTTTTGTCGTTGGTAACCATCTAATTCTCCTGTACTTTTTTTTAGCGCTTTCTGGAATGGTAAAGGCGTTTCGGTTTTTAAAATTTCTTGGCGCAAGGGAGTTAGTGTATTTATTAGTTCTGGCTATTTTTGTCTCGTTGTATTTATTCATTATTGTAAATAATCAAGGTTACGCTGGTGTATACGCGCCAGAGCTTGCAATGCTTGGGATGGTTCATCACGATGTGTCATTCCATACTGCAATAGCCCATTTGATTCAAAATTTTGGTATCCCGTCCCTTGGATATAATGGTATGCCGCCAATTCACTATCATTTTGGGTCTCATTATTGGTTGGCGGCCTTTGGTGTTCTCGCTGGTAATGATCCTATTTGGAGCTATGCTGTTGTTGTAGTAATTTTGGTAGGCCCCACTTTGTTGCTTTCTTTTTTCCTATCTAGCATCGCTATAAAAAAGAGTCAACGCTCTGTTGTGTCAATAGTTTTTTTAGGGTCACTGCTTTTATTTATCAGTGACTCTATCGGTTGGTCTGATTATTACATTTCAGAATCTTATACATTTGGGCTGATTGGCATGTTACTGCTGCTGCCATTATTGGCAAATTTTGCAACGACACACATTGTTACAAAATTTGAATATGCTAAATTATTTCTACTTCTCATATCAATTCCAATGCTCATGGCATTAAAAGTTTCGGTTGGGTTGTTATGGGGAGTGGGCATCTGCTGGATTGCTGTGCGTAGATACGGTGTAAATATTGTTACGTTACTTATAGTAACAGTTACACTATTTTTTGCCAGTTATGGGATTATTAAATTTTCACCGAGCACAGGTGATTACGTAAACAAAACTGAATCAGTTATTTATCCTTTATATTTATTTATAAAATATCCTGTGCCAGCTTTAGCATGTTTAGTGTTCCCTTTGATTCTAGTGTATTTAACTTTAAGAAAAAAGCGGGTTTCATTCCAAAAGACATTTCAGCTTAGGGATAACCTTCTTGTGGAAGTGGTAGTTGTGATGACTTTGGTGGGGGCGGTACCTGGATTAACTGGTGTGCCCCAAGATAGCGCTACTTGGTATTTTCTCAATGTCGGGCAATGGGTTGCTCTGCCGTTGTTACTGGGCAGTGCGATGCCATTGGATTTTTTACGTAACCACTTGATAAATAATAGGTTTTTTATTTTTTTATTGGTAATATTGTCGTGTTTGTCTTTTGCCAAATTGCTATATCCAAGATTTTTAGGACAGGCTAAAAATATTGTTTCCCTTTCCTCAAGGCAAGGAGGTGACTATTTAATTGGAACAGATGCAAGGCAATACATAAAACAAAGCATTTTGACGGAACATGTTATTTTTGGCGAGGAAGTTTCGAAAGCACTTGCATTAAGTATTGGAGCAAGGTTGATTTCTGTGGTTAGGGCTGCGTCACCCTACCCGCAATTTAGTTTTGCAGTATTTATTCCCCCAGAAAATATCGCGTTTTGGAATTTTCAGCCACTGTGCAATGGTAAACATAATGTACAAGTTTCCTTAACGGGGCAGCCTTCATTTTTGGGTGCTCCCCCAGCCTCGTACAACTGTCAACCGGATGTATATCAGACAAATACACAGAGTCGAATTGACTCGCATACCTTAACTGATGTGGCTATATGTGAAGAAGCCAAAAAAATTAACGTTGATAATGTCTTGAAAATTTTAAGCCTTTATAATTATTCGAGTAATTACATTATTAAATGTGCATCAAATTAATAGGTTAAACCCAGATAATCCATGCATAGACGCCCACTTTTGCCAAGATTTCATTTAATGATTTTGAAACTAGGTATGGTATTGAATAAAATTGTGAAACAACGTATTAGTATTGGAACTGCTTTATCTTGGGATATATTTAGTTGAGCTCATTTGGTACAACTATGAAAAGTAAATTAGGGCTCCTGGGGGCTTCTTTTGTCTATACTTTTTCCAGTTTAATTACGTCGGCAATTCCTTTTTTATTGTTGCCCATTTTAACCAGATTATTGACGCCGACTGATTATGGAATAGTCGCAATGTTTGGTATTTGGTTGTCTATTCTTGGTGTGCTTGTTGGTTTAAGTGTACAAGGAGCGATTGGAGTTAAATATTTTGATAAAGAAACGATAAATATAAAAATCTACGTTTCAAGCTGTATGTTTATTCTGCTAACGTCAGTTTTTTTTGTTTTATTTTGTGTTGCAATTTTCAGCCAGTCAATTGAAAGATACTTATCGATACCATCTGATTGGATTTTCATTGCCATTTTGATATCAGGAATGCAATTTGTTTTTTCGATTAGGCTGTCAATTTGGCAGGTTTCAAACCAGCCAATAAAGTATGGTGCCTTACAAATCACACAAAGCGCAATAAATGCAGCTTTATCAATTTTACTGGTTGCGCTAGTTGGACTTGCTTGGGAAGGTCGCTTAATTGCGATAGGCGTTGCAACGCTAACAGCGATGTTAATTTCTCTACATAGCTTATGGCGAGAAGGCTATCTAATTTTTAGAGTAAATTTTAATTATGTTCGAGATGCATTAAAATTCGGTGTGCCTCTCATCCCCCATGTTATTGGTGGAATGCTATTAGTTACAGTGGACAGAATTATGCTGACAAACATGCTTGGAGTCGATTCTGCGGGGATTTATACTGTCGCATTTCAAATCGCAATGATATTGAACTTACTTACAGTTGCTATTAATCAAGCTTACGCACCTTGGCTGTATGAGCAGCTTAAAAAAGCTGAAAGTCAGCTTAACCGTAAGATTATTCGTTATACCTATTATTATTTTATTGCAGTCCTAGTACTAGCAAGCTTATTAGGTTTGGCTGCTCCGTTGATTTTATCTGTGATGGCTGGTGATCAGTTTAGAAATAGCGGTGAAATTGTTTTTTACATTGCGATGGGTTTTGCCTTTTGTGGAATGTATTTTATGGTAACTAATTATGTGTTTTATGCCGGCGCTACTGGTAAATTGTCCCTAAATACAATTGCAGTCGGGGTGATTAATATTATGTTGACCTTTTTATTAATAGAACAAAATGGAGTTATTGGAGCGGGGCAGAGTTTTATGATTTCGAACTTTTTGTTATTTCTGGGTACTTGGAGGTTGGCGGCTAGGCTTCACCCGATGCCTTGGTTCGGTATATGGTTTGGCCGGGATGTTTTAAAATGAGAAAACACATTTTAAATTTGGGATATTCTTTCTTGTCCATATTGCGCGTGCTTAGGCACTCTCATTTTCGAGTCAAGAAAGCTAGTACAGATTTGGCTTCCAATAGCTGTCTTATTTTAGGAAATGGGCCGTCACTTAAAGTGGATTTGGAGATTCTTAAAGATTCGAATAGATTACCAGATATTTGGTGCGTTAATTTCTTTGCAGATTCGGTAGATTTTGAGAGGCTAAAGCCAAAATTTTATGTTTTTGCTGACCCTGATTTTTGGTCTATAGAATCATCAGGTCAGCTAATTGCAAATAGGGAAAAACTATTTCTTTCTATTGCGAAAAAAACAAGCTGGCCTCTTACTATTTTTGTTCCATATATTTCGAAAAGGTATTTCGAGAATATATTTAGGGGGCTACCTAACATATCGCTTTCGTTTTTTAATCATGTTACGGCTTCAGGAATAAAACAAATAGTAAACTTTTTTTACGATATGGAGCTTGCAATCCCTCATGCACAGAATGTTCTTGTTCTTGTCTTATTCCTTTCAATAAGACGGGGATATAAAAATATTTTTCTATTAGGTGCCGATCACTCTTGGCATGAAACATTAGTTCTAGATAAGGATAATCGAGTTTGTTTTAGGGATCGGCATTTTAATGATGATAATGATGAGCTAACCCCATTTTATACAGGGGGACAAGAAAAAGACACATTTACGATGTCTCAAAGTTTTAAGGCGTTTTCCCTAATGTTTGAGGGGTATTGGGAAGTTAGACGGTATGCCGAACGTATGAGCGCTCAAGTTTACAATGCGAGCTTAGTAAGTTACATCGATGCTTTTAAGAGAATCAGTTGCGCCGACCTTCTTGATATTGATTTTCGTGTAAATGATCGCTGATTGTAATATGGCGAATGGATTAGGTGGAAGTTATACTTTGAGAAAATTTAAATGAAATTATTAAAAGTATTATTAAAGAATCCAATTTCCTTATGGGTTGTTTGGATAATTAGAACTTTTTACTTCACACTTAGAAATTCAAAAATAAATTTATCAATTGGGTATTTGGCTAGATTTACAAATACCCAATTTGGGAAATACAACACACTGTATCCTGAGGCGGTACTAAATAATGTTTCGATAGGTGATTTTTCTTATATCGGAGAAAAAAGTAGGTTGATGAATACAAATATTGGAAAGTTTTCTTGTATTGGACCAGAAGTGCTTGCAGGCTTAGGCATGCATCCATCTCGAGAATTCGTTTCAACCCACCCAATTTTCTTCTCGCCTCTTCAGCAAGCTCAAGTTTCTTTTGTTTCAGTTTCTTGTTTTGATGAGCATGCCCCAATTCGAATTGGAAGTGATGTTTGGATTGGAGCAAGAGCAATTATTCTTGATGGCATATCAATAAGTGACGGTGCTATTGTGGCTGCTGGTGCAGTTGTTACTAAGGATGTACCGGCATACGCGATAGTTGGCGGGGTTCCTGCCAGAGTATTGCGCTACAGATTTGATGATGAGGAAATTTCGTATTTGAAAGAGTTAAAGTGGTGGGATAAAAATGAAAACTGGTTGCGTGAAAATGCCGTCCACTTCCGCAGCATTAATACATTAATGTGTAAAGATGATGGTTCTGATTTTCCACTCTGGAATCATAGTGTAAACAGCAATATTTAAGTTTAGGAGATAGAAAGTGGCAGCAATAAAGATTTTTGGTATACATTAAAATAATTATGAGAAGGTTGTTTTTATCAGGGATTATGCCGGAATTCCTTCAAGATGGCGCCTCGAATAATCTCCTTGAGAAATAAAAAGTTAAGATTCGTTGTTGATAATAATTGGGTGAATAAAAATGAATATCGCAAAAAAAACTATAAAAAATACTTTCAGAAAGTTTGGATTGGACATAATTAAATTTAACCCGTCAGCTTCCCCAGTTGCTCAAATAGTATCTTCATTGTGTCATTTTAAGATTGATATGGTTTTTGATGTGGGAGCGAATATGGGGCAGTTCGCGTCCTCAATAAGGAATGCTGGATATGCGGGAAAAATTATTTCATTTGAACCACTATCTATAGCTCATGCGAATTTGAAAATAGCAAGCGAAGGGGATGCAATGTGGGACATTCATTCTAGATGTGCATTAGGTGCTAAGAATGGAGAAATTGAAATTAATATTGCGGGTAACTCTGAGAGTAGTTCCGTACTGCCGATGCTCAATAGTCACTTGTTGGCTGCACCATATACTGCTTATACCGGAAAAGAAATTGTTCCTTTGCTTACACTTGATTCTATTGCGTCAGATATTATATCAAGCTCAAAAAATCCATTTCTCAAAATTGATACCCAAGGGTTTGAATGGGAAGTGTTAGATGGTGCGCTGAATGTCTTACCGCATATGCGTGGCTTACTTATTGAATTAACACTTACACCTTTATATGATGGCCAGCATTTATGGCAAGAAATAATAAGCAGGCTGGAAAGCGAAGGATTCTATCTGTGGGGATTTCAGCAAAACTTTTTCGATCCTCGCAATGGAAGAACGCTTCAGGTAGATGGAATGTTTTTCAGGAAATAATTGATGAGCTATGCTGGGGAATTTTACACACTGGTTGTCGTAGTTAACTCAGTTCTGTGGTTATCATTAATTTTATGAGTGAATCATTTAAAATACCTTTTCACCATTTTGGCGGATTACGTATGAGAGGGGGCGGTAAAAAAATCCTGTTTGATAAGCCACTTATAACCGTTGTTACGGTGGTTTATAATCACGTAAAGCATCTCGAAGAAGCTATTAAAAGTGTCATTAATCAAGCTTATCAAAATGTAGAGTACATCATCATAGACGGAGGGTCGACAGATGGTACGCTGGATGTAATAAAAAAATATGAGCATGTGATTGATTACTGGATTAGCGAACCAGATGGTGGTATTTACAACGCTATGAACAAGGGGCTCAATATTGCATCAGGTGATTGGCTTATATTTTTGGGAGCGGATGACGTGCTCGCTGATTGTTTAGTAAGCGTTTCAAGGCGAATGAAACGTCAGGATGTGGTTTATTATGGCAATGCTGAACTAGCCTCCTCTGGAAAGTTATATGCAGGGTCTTTTAATCGATACAAGCTGATGCAGCAAAATATTTGTCATCAGGCAATTTTTTACCCTAGATCAATTTACCTGTATAAGCGATATGAAGAGGAATATCGATGGTTGGCTGATTATAAATACAATATGGATTTGTGGGGTGACGGGGTGAGGTTTTGCTACATCCCTGAAAAAATTGCAAGGTTTAATGATCTTGGCGCATCTAGCTCGGGAGATATTCATTTTAATTCCATTAAAATGAATCTAATATTAAAAAAACTAGGATTTATTTTTTGGTTAATAAAGGGTGCGCGAAATTTTTTTGTTTTGTTAGTTAATGGCCAGTTAAAACTATGACTTCCCTACTGAAGCCATGGATGCCTTTACTGGTAAGTTTACTAATTTATTGTGCGACTCTATATATTTATGTCGTGGAGGTGAAAGGGCTGCTTACTCTTTTTACTCTGTTACTAGGCCTGGCATTAATTTGTTTATTTACATATACCTTAAATATTGACAACCAAAAATCAAACCGATTAAAGGTTAGGATGCCCTTTCCAAGGGGTATAGCATATTTAGTAATAGCTTCAAGTCTTATCGAGTATATGGTTTTTGGTATACCGCTTATGGGTGATGGGCTATATACTGAATTTGGCTTTCCTTTAATTCATCACCTTGCTGTAACTAGTTGGTTGTTAATATTTATTTTTAAGGCGGAGTCGAATAAATTGTTGCGAAGGATATTTCTGGCGTTCGCATTATTAAATCCACTGTTAATGCTTAATCGAGATATTTTGTTGTTGACGCTATTTTGTATCATGACCATATATTTGAAAGAAAGAAAAGTGAGATTAAGGTCTTTGGTATTAATTATGCTGTTAGTGTTGATACTTTTTGGGTTGGTAGGTCAGGTCAGATCACCCTTAGCGTTAGGTATAATTTCCTTGCCGTTTTCCTTTGATACCTCCTTGGTGCCGGAGATTGTTATGTGGCCACTTATCTACATTACTAGTTCAGCTTTTAATATGTTTTACAATTTGGATCTCAAAAGTCTGGATCTTTATTGTGAGTTAATCAATGTTTTTCCTGAGGCTTATAGATGGGTCGCAGATTTTGGATATTTCGCTTTTCCAACTTTTTATTTCTTCGTTATGTGTGGGCTAACATTTTTTAATAAAATATCTTCTATCTACGGTGAATTCTACCCTGTGTATATATATTTTGTATATCAAGCTTATATGAGTATTTTTTCAGTTAAAGTTTTTACGACTAATTCATTTTTTGTTGTAATTCTTATTGGCATCTTATTTATCATAAAAAATGCAGCAGTTCGTAAAAAGAGCGATTATGCAACTAGCTAACTATATTGATTTGGACTTGGTGCTTGCTATTTACAATGGAGAGAGATTTCTGCCGCAGCTCTTGGATTCACTTCATGCTCAAAGTCGTTCGGGTTGGCGGATGATTTATAGAGATGATGGCTCGGATGATAAAAGTATTCAAGTATTGCAAAATTACAATTCTTCGAACTTTAATATTATTAGAGATACATCAGTACAAGGTAATCTAGGAGTTATTGGGAATTTTTCTTGCTTGCTGCAGCAATCTGATGCCTCTTATGTAATGCTCGCAGATCAAGACGACGTTTGGTATTCAGAAAAAATTGCCAAATCATTTGCCGCCATTCGTCAATTGGAAAGAAATGAAGCAGGTGTAATTCAGCCTGCCCTGGTTTTCACTGATGTCAATGTTGTAGACGTAGATATTAATATTCTAAGCCCATCTTTTGTGAAGATGCAGGGTTTGGAGCGGCTTCTGAAGCCCAAGTTTAATCAGTTGTTGACTCAGAATGTTGCCCCCGGTTGCACTATGATTGTAAACAGGGCGTTGCTTGATTTGGCTCTGCCAATACCAATGGAAGCTGCAATGCATGACTGGTGGTTAATGCAGGTTGCGAGTTTATTTGGTCGTATTGGATATATCGATGAACCGACGATGGCTTATCGTCAACATGGTGGAAATCAAGTTGGGGCTCCTTCCCGTAGCTTGAATGCAATGTTGCAGGATATTCGTAACGGCGGGGTGGGTTACAAGAAGCGTTTGCTGCAAGCGCAATTGCAGGCGGGCGCATTGATAGCCCGATATGCTGAAAAAATGGATAGATCCGATCTGGCTACTGCATCAGTATACGCGAGTTTGCCAACACGACCTCTGCTGCTTCGACAAATAATAGCGTGGCGATATGGATTGCGGAAGGCTGGTTTTATACGCAACGCTGGATTTTACTTCTTAATGTAGGAGTGGTGAAGTCGGCTAGAGGTAGTGCATCTCTTGTGCTGCTTCATAATTCACCAGAAATGTTTTCTTTCCATTCCTTTCTTAATGGGCACGTAGGTGCTGAGCTTGTTGTTGTCGATAATTCGGAAGTTGCGTTATTTCAACAGCTCCAAGATCAAGCAGCCACCACAAAAAACAGTTTAATTAGAATATTATGACAACAATCACAGCCTCCATCGTCCTCTACAATACCGACGAATCTCAACTTTCACGCGTTCTAGATTGCATCATTCAATCAACCGTTTTTGATCGAATCATCTTAGTCGATAATTCACCAGCCAAGTCAGATTCAAAGCTCTTCCATTTATCTCATGTAACTTACATTTATGCTGGAAAAAATCTAGGTTATGGCGCAGGGCATAATATCGCGATCAGAGAAATTATTGATCAATCCGAATTTCATTTTGTTCTGAACCCCGACATCTATTTTGAGCCAGAAGCGATTCATCAGATGATTGCGCGGATGCGGCAAGATGATTCTATCGGTCAGTTGATGCCTAAGGTAATTTATCCGGATGGCCGCTTGCAATATTTGTGCAAGTTAATTCCTACGCCGATGGATTTATTTGCACGTCGGTTCTTTCGTGGTCCGTTAAAAGCGATGGCGCTTAGACAGGCTGAGCAATTCGAACTTCGTTTTACGGGTTATGACCATGAAATGGATGTGCCCTATCTTTCGGGTTGTTTTATGCTGTTTCGTACATCAGTGTTAAAAAAAATTGGGCTATTTGACGAGCGTTTTTTTATGTATCCAGAGGATATTGATATTAGCCGTCGGGTGCACGCTCAGTTTCGCACTCTATTTTTCCCCGCTGCTACGATTGTGCATGATCATGCGCAGGAATCGTATAAAAGTAAAAAAATGCTATGGATACATCTCACTAATTTAATTAAGTATTTCAATAAATGGGGGTGGCTA
>CANNLO010000083.1 GCA_947505055.1 Methylococcaceae bacterium
AGAAACTATTTATCAAGTCCAGAAGATGAGAAAAAGAATATACAAGCAGGCACATACCATTATTGTGATTTAGCAAAAATACACCATAGTAATAGTAAAATTGTTTATGTAAGTTCAGGTGCTGTCTATGGCGTTCAATCGCCAACTGTCGATAAAATGGATGAACTTAGTAAGCCATCCAATTTAACGGATATGGATATTGGTAAGCAAGACTACGCCGCAGCCAAGCAAGACGCTGAGAATGCAATTACTCAACTAGGCCTGGATGGACTTAATGTCAGTATTGCAAGATGTTTTGCTTTTGTGGGCAAATATTTACCGCGAGACCAACATTTTGCAATAGGAAATTTTATTGATGACGTGCTTAATAAACGCCCAATTGTTGTGAAAGCTAAGCATCAAGCTTACCGAAGCTATATGTATGCAGATGATCTTGTTGAATGGCTCATGACGATTGCTGAACACTCATCAACGGATTGTCCCACTTACAATGTGGGGTCAGACCAAGCGATTCTTGTTAGTAATTTAGCTAAGGAGTTATCTCAACGTTACCATATGCCAGCAGAAGTGCCGCTGATCTCTGATTCTAAGATCGATCGTTATATACCATCAATTAAAAAAGCTAAAGATGAGCTTGGTTTGTACTTAAAGTTTGATCTTGTCAATTCAATACAAGAAACTATAAGAAAAATTTAAATGGAAGTCTATAGTAAATGTTCTATCTTGCGACTGAAAGTGAAATTAAGAATATTTGTTTTAATCAATCTAAATCATTTTATAAAGATGCAATAGGTGCTGCGCATAAAAATTCGCACCTGTTAGTTGTTAATTTAGATATGACATCGATTGATAAGAAAATTTTAGCTAGTTACGCAAAGTTAGATTTAATTTAAAAATGAGAAATTTCAGTTTAATTGCGCTAGCAAGAGCGATTGTTATAGCGTGTCAGTTTGTAAATATTAAGCTATTTACAAACTATTTAACTGCATCACAGATTGGATTGTATTTTTTCTTTTTGACGATATCCTATTTTTGTAATGCTTTAATTTTTATCCCTGTAGATTATTACCAACAAGCCAATTTAAAAAAAACGATTGATGATACTGGAGGTATTTTTCCGCTATTGACTTTCAATTTAATGCTCATAGGGTACTTTTTTATAGCATTAATACCGATAGTTGTTATTGTCTTATTGACGGCATCGCAGTTTTTATCCCATGTCATTTTAGCAGCCACGTTAGCGGTTGCACTATATGCAACACAAGCACTCAGAAATACCCTAAATAACCTCGACTACAAAGCAGCTGTTTCCTTTAACTTTGTTCAGGAAGCCGTGCTAAAAATTATCACTTTCATTTTATTGGTGAAATACTTCGAACCTAATGAATTGTTGTTAATGATATCTTGGCTTGTCGCACTGATTGTCAGTGTAATTACACTTTTTATTAATGCAAAAAAAAATCGTTTATTCGTATGCGTAAAAAAACAGCCCGTACAGGCAAAAGAGGTTTTCAATTTTGCATATCCTATTACAGTTGGTGCTATAGCAAATTGGATTCAGACTCAAGGCTATAGGCTAATTTTAGTTCCACTTGGATATGTGGAAATTTTAGGAATTTTCGCAACAGTTACATCTATCGGTAGTGCTGGTATGGGAGCCGTATCTACAATATTTTCACAGGCTTTTTCACCAAAAATTTATAAAAGTGGCGGAGGATACACTGGTGAATACCTAAAAAATGCCTTAGCTACGATAGCGGTAATTATTTTAGGCTGCTTAATATTCGGGCATCTTATTGTAAAAATAGCAACCAATCATAAATATGAACCCTACTGGGGCATATTAATTATTGGAGTTTTAATTGAAGCAGGCAATTTTCTCATTGGTGCATTTTCAATACACGTTTCTTTGGTAGGACGAACGAAGCAAATGATGATGTCATCATTTTGGGGAGTCTTAATATTGTTTTTAAGTTTTGCGCTGATTTATATGGCAAGTACCATTAACGTATTTTCTATTGGAATTCCTTTGGTTCTTGCCCAGTTAGCGGTATTAATTTTTATCTACAGAAGTTATTTAAAATGCAAATCAGTATAGATTATTTAAAAATGAGTAAAAATTTATGAGTCAACTATTAGAAACCAAGTCATATCAAAAGTTGGAAAACTCGGCTCTAAATCTAATACATGACAATCGCTCTGGTAATAAACTTGAACTTGTTTTCATGACATTTAACGAAGAGGATAGAATAAAAAATATTCTTTTATTCTATGGTAGAGAGTTTGATATTGTGATTTTAGATGATGGTAGTAACGACAGTACTTGTGAGCTTGTTCAGCATCATGGTGGAACAGTCTATAAAAGAATTGGCGACTCCATTGGGGAGAATCACTTTGCAAATTATGTTAATTATCAAACAAAAAGTGGGCGTTGCTTTTATATGATGTGCGATGAATATGTTGAGATATCAGAGCTACAGAAGGCATCAAAATTATTGTTAGAGGGGGAAGGACAGGTCTTTGGAAGAAGAATTGACTGGTTCTACGGAATACAAGCCCGTAAACCAACCTGTCTCTCGCCTAAAGGCTTTAGGCGAGGTGATGCAATTTATGATCCAGCTAATTTTCACGATACATTGAGTTACGCACGACAATCGACAAAAAAAATGATCTTGGATGTGCAGCATTTACATGTGTATAGCATGAAAGATGACTATGGGAAGTTTGGATACTATATTTATCAGGAAGTATTGCAGCTTAGAAAAACAGCCAGCCCAATTAAATCATTTTTCATTCGATTTTTAAAACTTGTTAGGGCTCTGCAATTAAATAGTCTTAGGTTTTCGAAAGCCCCGTGGCTGATTTTGTTTTTTTTAGCTCAATTTTTT
Organism: Methylococcaceae bacterium; assembly: GCA_947505055.1. Next base: position 2,889 of record CANNLO010000083.1, read on the forward strand.
GCAACAATATTTCTATTTGTTATGGCGTTTATTGAGCAAAGATCATTAAAATCCAGAGGTGAGCAGATTGAGCTGTATATTAAAGAGTACCTTTAGTATCGCAATTGATCAGTGTTTTCTTTAAATGTACAACTATTTTCATAGAGATATGAAAAAAATCCTTCTCACTGGCGCAACAGGCTTTCTAGGCAGTCACTTAGCTTTTGCGTTATTGGCCTCTGGCTATGAGGTGATCGCGCTAAAACGGAAGTCATCGTCTTTACGTAGGATCCAGTCTATTGCCACTGATATTAAATTGATTGACATTGAATCCTTGAATTATGAAAGTCTATTTGGGGATTTTGGAAAAATTGACGCCATCATACATACTGCTACATGTTATGGGCGGAACAATGAATCTGTGAGTGAAATTTTCGAAGCAAATACCTCATTCCCATTGCAATTGCTTGATGCGGGAAATCGTTCGGGAGTTAAGCTATTCATTAATACCGATACGATTTTGGATAAGTATCTCAACTTGTATGCGCTTTCAAAAAATCAGTTGCTACAATGGGGTAAGTTTTTCTCGAAGCAGGGAAATACCTGCTTTGTAAATATTCGGCTAGAGCATTTTTATGGGCCAGATGACGACCCCACAAAGTTTGCCACCCACGTGATTAATAGCTGTCTTAACAATGTTTCTGAGCTGAAGCTCACTGCTGCAGAACAGAAGCGAGATTTTATTTACATTGATGATGTGGTATCGGCTTATATAATGCTGATAGAAAGAATGAGAAAGTCTGACCATTCTTTTATCGAGTTTGACTTGGGAAGCGGTCAATCCATTTCCATACGAGAGTTTGTTGAAACTGTACATCGCCTAACCTCATCCCAGACTCATCTAGCTTTTGGTGCCATTCCTTACCGCGACGGGGAGGTAATGCATTCTGAGGCTAATATAACCGGCTTGACCGCATTAGGGTGGCAATGCCACTATGAAATCGAGACTGGACTAAAGAAAGTAATCGAACAAGAAAGAAGGAAGTTATGAAACTATTAATTACCGGTGGATGTGGTTTTCTGGGTAGCAACTTGGCTGCTGATGCGTTGTCAAGAGGAGACGATGTTGTGATATTCGACAACCTTTGTCGCGCTGGTTCACGTGAAAATTTGCCTTGGCTACAAGCACAAGGCAAATTTACCTTTGAGCATGGTGATATTCGCAATCAGAATGATATCACCCGTGCTGTTCAATTATTCAAACCTGACGCAATATTCCACTTGGCAGGACAAGTGGCAATGACCACTTCGATTGCCAATCCGCGCATGGATTTTGAGATAAATGTTATGGGAACGTATAACCTGCTGGAAGCTGTGCGGCTATATGCATCGGAAGCGATAGTAGTGTATTCCTCTACCAATAAAGTTTATGGTGACTTAGAACAATATAGTTACTCTGAGACAGATACGCGCTATCTGTGTAATGAGTACCCAGAAGGCTTCAATGAGTTAACGCAGCTTGATTTTCAATCTCCTTACGGGTGTTCAAAAGGTGCTGCTGATCAATATATGCTCGATTATTCTCGTATATTTGGACTGAATACGGTTGTCTTCCGTCATTCATCAATGTATGGGGGTCGACAGTTTGCTAGTTATGATCAAGGCTGGATTGGATGGTTTTGTCAGAAAGCAGTAGATGCCAGCAATTCTAAACACACAGAAAAATTTACGATTTCTGGAGATGGTAAACAGGTACGAGACGTTCTTCATGCTGATGATATGAAGCGTCTATATCTGGCTGCTTTAACTAATATCGATAAAGCTAGAGGACAGGCTTTTAATATTGGTGGCGGTATTGAAAATAGTTTGTCTTTGCTTGAACTCTTTACCCTATTGGAAGAAATTACTCAATCAAAATTGCAGTATACAAAATTACCCGTACGAAAAAGTGATCAGCGTGTATTTGTTGCAGATCTTTCTAAAGCAATAAATCTTTTAGATTGGAGACCAAAAGTCTCTGCGCATGACGGAGTGACTAAAATGGTGGATTGGGTAAAGCATGGAAAATAAAAATCTGTTAATCTCGTTTTGTATTCCAACATACAATCGCGCGAGTTACTTACCAAAATCGCTAGATGCGATAATATTACAGTTAGATGAAGACTCTAAAAAAAATGTAGAAATCCTTATCTCTGACAATGCATCTGATGATGCTACTGTTGAAGTAGTGCAAGGATACATTCAATCTAGACCTGATTTAAATATTAGGTTTCTGAAAAATCCATCCAACATTGGTATGGATGGAAATTTTATAAATTGTTATAAAAACGCAATCGGAAAATATGTATGCCTAGTGTCAGATGATGACTTCCTTCTTCCTGGGAAAGTTAAGTATTTGTTAGATATTTTTCATTTTCACCCAGATATTGATGCTGTTTTCCTTAACCCTTTTCCTATTGCTGGTTGTCTTCAGGAGACCGAAAAGCTTTGCTTTAATTCCAATGAGATGATGGAGCGAATCGGAGACAGGATAGTTCATTTAGGAGCATTGATTTTTAAGCGTGAAATTTTTATGAAACGTGATTACTCGTGCTATGACGGAACATATCTCGCAATTTCATATATTTTTTTAGATGTAATTATGAATGGTGATGGCATATATTTTACGCGTGAAAAGTTCTTTCAAATTACGCAGAACAACAGCGGCGGCTATAATTTTTTTGATGTTTTTATTACTAGATTTTTAGACGTACTTGACTATGCTTCACAAAAAGGATTTTCTAAAAAAGCTGTTGATAAAGTCAAGAATCAGCATCTTCGTTATTTTGTAATTCCTTTTGTCATTGATTTTAGAATAAACAACTCATATAAAAGAATGAAACGAAGTTTTAGTGAGGGTTTTTTCCTTATATTCAGGAGGTATGCTTCTAATCCAATGATTATTTGGGGTGTCATCCCTGCAATGTTCGCACCAAAATTTTTCTGGGTATTCATTAGATCAATTGTTCGTTTAATTAGGCGTATATCTGTTTGGAATGCCGTTAAAGGAGGCTGCTAAAAATGACATTGTTAAGAAAAATTAGGAAAGTAGTTTTTCCTGATTTCAGTATAAGGATGATTTTTTATAGCGTGGCACGGGAATGCCTTCAAAGTCCTAGCTCTCTATTCAAGCGACTAAATATTACAAACTTTTCTAATTATCGTATTTTTCAATCTGTACAGATTGATTGTAATATCTGCGGCAATAAATCAGCTTTGTTCTATGATTTTCCAAATATAGAAAAAAGATCCGAGCATGGAATTGGCCTGTTGAGAGAAACGTTGTGTTGTAATTCATGTGGCGCAACGCAGAGACAGAGAGTACTTGCTCATAAATTACTTAACTATATAAATCTGATGGCAGGTCGTGCTTATTTGACCATTCCAGAGTATGTAAACTCTGAATTTAGCATACGTATTTTTGATACAGATAGCTTCTCCCCTATTCACAAAATACTTAAGGGTAAAAACGGATATATATCCAGTAAATTTTTACCAACGGAAAAATTTGGGATTAAACTTGAGACTGGTATTTTTAACATCAATCTTGAATCCATAGATTTTAAGGAAAAACAGTTTGATGTAGTACTTACTTCTGATGTTATGGAGCATGTTAAATATGATGATCTTGCGCATGATGAAATAACGCGTGTATTAGATAATGGCGGAGCATATATTTTTACTGTTCCGTTTAATTCCACTTACAAATTTAATCGCGTTCTTGTCGCAGAAACTCGGTGTGGCGAGGTGTTTCTCGAGAAACCACACTACCATGGAGACCCGTTGACGGGGGGGATTTTGGCGTATCGCATTTATGGCGCGGAATTAATTGAGTCACTGAAGGCAAAAGGGCTTGAAGTAGAGTTCGATATTTTTAGCAATGAAAAAGCTGGAATATATCAGGGTGATTGTTTCGTCGCCATCAAAAAAAGTGGAGTTGCAACGTCGTTATGAAAATATTAATCACTGGCGGTGCAGGTTTTATTGGCTCAAATCTTTCTTTGCAATTGATATCACTTGGGCATGAAGTTACGGTTCTTGATTCGCTGTCGCCACAAATTCATGGGGTTGATCCAAAAAATACATCTCCTTTGTTTCGATCAATTTCTGGAAAAGTTAAATTTATTGAAGGTTCCGTATGCGATGTGAGCTCATGGCGTGAAGCGCTATTAGAGCAAGAAGCGGTAGTGCATCTTGCCGCAGAAACAGGAACTGGACAGTCCATGTATGAAGTTAGTCGCTATGTGGATGTGAATATCGGCGGAACCGGAATTTTTCTTAATTTTATCGCGAATGAACCGCATACGGTGCGTAAGGTGGTGATTGCTTCTTCGAGGGCGATTTATGGCGAAGGGAAATACCATTCCAAAGCGCTAGGCTTGGTTTATCCAAAGGTTAGAAACGATACAGATATGCGAGTTGGTAAATTTGATCCACTTTGCCCTGCTACCGGTGAACCTCTTGAGTTACTAGCGACAGATGAAGATTCGGTTATTCATCCCACTTCAGTTTATGGGATCACCAAGCAAACGCAGGAGCAATTAGTTATGTCGGTTTGTGGGTCGCTAGGCATCGGGGCTACGGCATTACGCTATCAGAATGTATATGGGCCAGGACAATCACTCAGCAATCCTTACACTGGTATATTATCAATTTTTTCAACACGAATTTTAAATCGTAACCCCATCAATATTTTTGAAGATGGTAAAGAGTCACGTGATTTCATCTATATTACTGACGTGGTTGAGGCGACATGCCTTGCATTATTTAAAGATGTGGCTAATGGAGAGGTCTTTGGAATTGGTTCGGGTGTTCCAACTACGGTGCTTCAAGTTGCGCATGGGCTTATTAAGCAATATGAAATTGATGTCCCAGTTGAAGTTACAGGAGCATATAGATTAGGAGATATCCGTCATAATTTTGCTGATCTAACTAAAGCGAAATCGCTGTTGGGGTTTCAGCCAAAGGTATCCTTCAGCAAAGGTCTTCAAACATTTGCGAGTTGGGTTATGCAGCAAGCCATTCAAGTTGATGGTTATGACAGCAGTGTTAAGGAAATGGAGCAAAGAGGACTAATGAAACAAGCAGGAAAAATTTCAGATTAATTTTAATGGTTCAGAAAACTATAATTTTATGGCTATAAAAACAAAATCTCAGGAATTGCCGCTTATTGGAGTCGTTACTGTTCTATATAACAGTGATGATGTGTTGCCAGGTTTCTTTAAAAGCTTAGCATCGCAAATTAACGTAAATTATAAACTATATGTTTATGACAATAGCCCTACAGATTTTGGCTTTAAGTTGGCGCAAGAGCTCTCTGAGAAGTATTCTATAGACACGGTTTGCGTATTTAATAATTCTAATTATGGTGTTGCAAGAGGCAATAACCAAGGAATTTTGCAAGCAATAGCTGATGGATGTGATTATGTTTTACTAGCTAACAATGATACTGAATTTGCTGAGAACGCTATTTTCGAATTATATTCGGAAACTATTAAAAATGCAGATTTGGTTGCCACGTCTAAGATAATGTATTACGAAAAACCTTCTATGATATGGTATGCAGGTGGTCATATTAATAGTTGGCTAATGAGAACGCCACACTATGGGTTAAAAGAAAATGATGTCGGCCAATTTGATGGTCAGGTATATGTGGGATATGCTCCGACCTGTTTTATGCTAATAAATAGTGAAGTTTTTAGTGAAGTTGGTTTAATGGATGAGGACTATTTTGTTTATTCTGATGATACGGATTTTGTGTGGAGATTAAATTCTAAATCAATAAAAATCAGGTTTGTTTCATCGTCTGTTGTGTTACACAAAGTAAGCAGCTCAACTGGTGGTGAGAGAAGTTTATTTACGATTTATTATACAAATAGAAATCGCATATTTTTTATACGGAAAAACTTTGAGGGATTAAGGTATCTCTTTGCCATTTCGTATATATTTTTTACTAGAATAATACAACTTAGTAAATTGCCATGGGACGGATTTAAAACTGGATGGAAGGGTGTGCGAGATGGCTTTAGAATGGAAATAAAAGCTTAATGAGTGCTCTTAAAACAGACTTCAGTAAACCCCCACTAACTTTTGTTTCAATTAAAGCCTTTGGAGACTTGACAATTACCTTGTCAATGTTGAGACAGTATTCTAATGGTTTTAATGGCGAAGTTTCTTTGTTGATAAGTGAGCATTTAGTTGATTTATTTAATGCATTGAATCCTTCCATTAATGTCAAAGTTCTTGCTTTAGGACTTGATGTGCCAGCAATTTATGATTTAAAAAAGATGGGGATTCTCAGAGGATTTCTTAGCCTGTCTAAAGTCAGAGCTGAGATTACTCATGCTATGAGTAATGCTATAAGTACAATGGTTTTTGATCGTTTTAAGTGGCGGGAGTTTTTAATAGCGCAGAACAATCCATATCTAGTTTTACCTCAAATAGAACCAAATATTTATTTATCTTATAAAAGTTTTTTTCTGAATTACGGATTCTCACAAGACCATGTTGTCTATCAAGCTGATAGGCTTGTGAGTGAGATTGGGATATTTCCATATAGTCGAGTGCCCTCCAAAAACATTCCTCTTTCAATCATTTCGAGCATTTGCAATGAATGCTCTCAAAAAGGTTTTATACCTGTGGTCTTTGTTATGGATGGGGAGTGTCCAATTCAATTAGATGGAGTTAAGGTGGTTTCAATTAGGAAAAACTTTAATTCATTAATTGAAGCAATTAAATCAATGGGTGCAATTGCTAGTGCAGATAGTCTTCCTGCGCATCTGGCAGAATATTTTTATAAGCCAATCTATGTCGCTACTCCAGTAGCTAATAGTTATTGGTTGCCAGAATATTGTTTTCATAAAGGTAGTTGGGGTATTTTTTCTGATTCGATAGATTTAAATGCAACATTTAATCGTTTTTTATACTCATTAAATTGATTGTTACAGGATGATTATTTTTTATTCATTAAATATCATAATTTCTTTGATATTGATGTTTTGGCCATTATGGTTTTCAGTACGGTGGCTGAATTTGCCACGTCTAAATCCTTTTACTATGGCAATGATGGTTGCTATTCCGATAGATATATTCCGAACCTTTTTGGGTCCCCTGGTTTTGATAGATGGTGGTTTATTGGATAAGGGCTATCAATTTGCTATTCTAATGACCAACTTTTCAATTATTTTTAAAATATTCGGGATCATTTTTTTTATTAAGTTATTTCATTATATAAAACTCGATAAATTAAGTTTTTTTTATAAATCGATTAAATTTGAAATAATTGACATGAGGATTTCATGTCGACTATTTCTTCTACTATATTTCTTTGCTTTGTACGTTCTTGCATCGTCGGAATTTGGTCTGGTAAATTGGATGCTAAATCCGCGGCAAGGCTACCAGTTTTATAGAGCGGGACAAGGCTATTGGTATGCTATTGCAGTTTCTTCCCTTTCCATATCGTATCTACTTTCGATACTATCTGATTTTAATGTTAAAAATATTATAATAAAAACAATTATATATATTACATTTTCTTATTTACTTGGATCTAAGGGCGAGTATTTTTCGATATTTACCGCAAGTCTAGTATTTTTATGGTTTTTAAAATGGCGGTACTTATCTCGCATATTTTTTATGGGATCTTTTCTGGTTTTTGGCGTTGCAATTTTTAATTTATATCAGGCATCAGGAGACTCCTTTGAGCTTGGATCTCTAATTTCGTATTTCGACCATTATAAAAATGCTGCAGATTATTACCGTGCTTATTTAGATGGAAGCATATCTTTGTTCGGTGGGGACGTATATTTAAGTTCTTTTTGGGGAGCGCTGCCTAAAGCTTTTTTCCCCGATAAGCCGTCGATATACGGAATTCTTAAGGTGGTGGAATTGTTTTATCCAGGCATGTCTGATTTAGGATTTACTCCAGCTTTTGATGGGGCAGTCGAGTATTTCTGTGATTTTGGGTTTTTTGGAGTAATGGTTTTTAGTTTTTTTAGCGCACAAAGTTTTTCTATAGCGTTGATTTCATTTTTCCTTTTTTGGAATAAAGATACGAGCCTGTTTGATAAGACAAGCTTAAGTATGGCGGCCATTTTAATAATTGGTTATGCACCTTCTTTTGGCGCTTATTTTACCTCTGGTTTATATATACTTTTATTAATATTGGTGCTACTTTTAATGCGAACTGTGAAAATGTTTAGACGTGCATTATTTTGGGATATCAGATGATTGTAATTACAGGCGGTGCAGGCATGATCGGTAGTATGATAGCTTGGCATCTGAATAAGTTAGGACGAAATGATCTAGTTATTGTGGACGATATTCAGCACCCCGAACAATGGCAAAACCTCGTTAAACGTCGCTACGCTAATTACTTAGATAAAAGTGAGCTGACTTGCTTTTTAGCTAGTAAACCTAAAATAGATGCCATTATCCATATGGGGGCGATTAGTGCTACTACCGAGCGCGACTTCAATAAATTGTTACAAAACAATATTCGCTATACCCAGCATTTATGGTCTTGGTGCGCTGAAAATAAAGTACCGTTTTTATACGCAAGCTCTGCCGCCACTTATGGCGCGGGCGAGCAAGGTTACGATGATACTTGTGACATCAACAATCTTCGCCCACTCAACGGCTACGGTTATTCAAAGCAATATTTTGATCAATGGGCTTTGCAGCAAGTCGTCAATAAAAAACCAACACCCCCACAATGGCAAGGATTTAAGTTTTTCAATGTGTATGGTCCGAACGAATACCACAAAGAACGTATGGCCAGCGTATCTTTCCACACATTCAATCAATTCAAAGCCGAAGGCACGGTTAAGTTATTCAAGAGCCATTTAGCCGGCTATGGAGATGGCATGCAATTGCGTGATTTTGTGTATGTAAAAGACGCGGCTGCTGCCGTGGTACATTTCGTGAACAATCTTTGCAAGTCTGGCATTTATAACGTCGGGACAGGTCGAGCGCGCGCATTTAAAGACCTCGCCAGCGCTGTAATGATTAGCATGGGTAAAACGCCAAACATTACTTACATCGAGATGCCAGAAGACTTGCGTGGTAAGTATCAATATTTCACTGAAGCTAAAATGCTGAAACTTGCAGATGCAGGTTACACAGAAAAATTCCACACGCTAGAAGAAGGTGTGCGCGACTATGTGCAAAACTACCTCTTGCATGCTGACCCGTATTGCTAACAATATAAAAAAATTATGACTTCATCAGACAACTTAAAAAATGCCATTGCTGAACACCAAGCGATGTTTGCCAAGCTAGGTGATTTAATTCCACAAATCAGCCAAGTCGCTGAAGAACTCAAAGCCTGCTTAAAACGCGGCGGTAAAATATTGCTCATGGGTAATGGTGGTAGCGCGGCTGATAGCCAACATATTGCAGCTGAAATTGTTGGCCGATTCAAAAAAGAACGTCGAGGATTGGCGGCGATTGCACTCACTACAGACACTTCTATCATAACCTCAGTAGGTAATGATTACGGCTATGATTATATTTTTTCCCGCCAAATTGAGGCGCTATGCCGCCCTGAAGATGTGGTGATTGGGATTACAACTTCAGGCAACAGTAAAAACGTTGTCGCGGCGATTGAAGAAGCAAATAAAATAGGCGCAACCACTATCGGCCTCACGGGCAGCTCTGGCGGCAAGCTAACTGAACTTTGCAAATTCAACCTTATTATGCCATCTAGCGACACCCCGCGTATTCAAGAAGCACATATTTTTGTTGGGCATAGCTTATGTGACTTGCTAGAGTCCGAATAAAAACTATGAACCAAGACCTCATTAATACCGTTAAGTCATTCAACGAATCAGATAAATGGGTGCTGGTCATTGGCGACCTCATGCTTGACCGCTATTTAATTGGTGATGTGCAGCGCATATCTCCTGAAGCGCCTGTACCAGTAGTGTTACTTAAACAACAAAATGATAGAGCGGGCGGCGCAGCCAATGTGGCTGCTAACTTAGCCAACCTTGGCATTAGCACTCGCATTGCGGGATGTGTGGGTGAGGATGCTGAAGCTATCACGCTTTTAGCGCTGATTAACAATCTAGGCATTAAGTCTGAAGCGGTCATTCAATCATCTACAAGGTCAACCATCGCCAAAACACGTGTGATGAGCTCGCATCAGCAAATCGTGAGAATTGACCAAGAAAGCCAAACCAAATTTAGCGCTGAAGAAAATGCAGAGTTGCATGTGTTAATCACACGTGCACTTCACGAAAAACCATCTATCGTGATTTTGTCTGATTACGCTAAAGGCGTGCTCAGCGATGACGTTTGCCAGTCAATCATTCAAGCATGTAAGGAAGCAAATATTCCCGTGCTGGCAGACCCAAAAGGCCAAGATTATAGCAAATACAAAGGCGTGACTGCACTCACACCAAACAAGAAAGAAACCGCTGAAGCTTGCGGTGTGAACATTAACGACGCTGAAGCTCTATTAGCAGGCGCAAAAAAACTAAAAGCGGATTTAGGTCTTGAATTTATAGCCATCACACGCGGCGAAGAAGGCATTACGCTACTTGATAAAACTAATGAGCATCACATTGCTGCAACCGCCAAACAAGTATTTGATGTGTCTGGTGCGGGCGACACAGTGATTGCCACTTTAGCGGCAGGTCTCATTCATGGCCTCAGTCCACAAGATGCGCTTAGCCTTGCGAACACTGCGGCTGGCATCGTCGTTGGCAAAGTCGGCACAGTACCTATCCAGCTAGATGAACTGCTTCATGAACTTGCGGCTAAAAACACCAATGAGCAAGCAGATAAAATTACTGATTTAGCAGGCCTAAAATTAAAAGTAGGCGCTTGGCGCGCCGCTAAGCAAAAAATCGTATTTACCAATGGCTGCTTTGATTTACTGCATGCCGGTCATGTCACTTATTTAGAAGCCGCCAAAAAAACTGGTGGTAAACTAATTTTAGGCTTGAATACCGATCGCTCAGTGAGCGCACTCAAGGGGCCCAGCCGGCCAGTTATCCATGAACAAGATCGAGCTCGCGTGCTAGCCGCTTTAGCTGCGGTAGATGCAGTGATTTTATTTGATGAAGACACCCCATTAAACCTCATCAACGCCATTAAGCCAGACATCATCGCCAAGGGCAGCGATTACACAGAAGTCCAAGTTGTCGGTGGAGCAGAAGTGAAATCATGGGGCGGAAAAGTCGCACTCATAGATTTGGTTGCAGGGCGCAGTACTAGTAGTATTTTAGAAAAAATAGCTAGTTAATGCTTTTTAAACATGATGTGGAAAGTAGGGACGAATTAGCATGAAAGGCATTATCTTGGCAGGTGGTTCTGGCACACGTTTATATCCAGTTACTCAGGTGGTTTCTAAGCAGCTACTGCCCGTGTACGACAAGCCTATGATTTACTACCCGCTCACCACGTTGATGTTGGCAGGTATTCGTGAAGTGTTGGTTATTTCCACCCCAGAAGATACGCCGCGATTCAAGCAATTGTTAGGCGATGGCAGTTTATGGGGCATGGATATTCAATATGCCGTGCAACCTTCCCCTGATGGCTTGGCACAAGCTTTTATTATAGGTGAAAGCTTTATTGGCAATGACAGCTGCGCCTTGGTGTTAGGTGACAATATTTTCTACGGACATGAGCTGGCTCACAAAACACAACTCGCTGCAAAAATGACTCAAGGCGCTACGGTATTTGCTTACCCTGTAAGTGATCCAGAGCGTTATGGTGTGGTTGAATTCAATGCACAAGGCCAGGCTATTAGCCTAGAAGAAAAACCTCAAATCCCTAAATCAAGATACGCCGTTACAGGGTTATATTTTTACGATAATCAAGTAATCGAAATTGCTAAGAACCTCAAGCCATCGCCCCGTGGTGAGTTGGAAATTACCGATGTGAACCGTGAGTATTTACAACGCGGTGAGCTAAAAGTAGAAGTA
>CANNLO010000084.1 GCA_947505055.1 Methylococcaceae bacterium
GATTCAGGCGTTGGTGGTGTTTACTCAGACGCCATCAGCAATATCTTTATCGTTAAAAGTTTTGCCATGGAAGCAAGAGAGCAGGGGCGTATCAATCAGGCTTCTGATTTTGTTTATCGCAAGAAAAAAATTGCCTGGGTATTTACGTTTTTATCCTTTGCCGTGCAAGGTATTATGACCTTTGGCATGGAGCTGTTGTTGGTTTATTTGATGATTCAAAAATGGACAAATGGCGACTTTCAGGTAGGCGAGTTTGTTTTGTTTCAATCCATCCTGATTTTACTGATCCAGCGATTATGGGAGTTTGGTCGTAACTTCAGAAGTTTTTTTACAGCTTTGGCCGATGCTTCTGAAATGGCTGAAGTTTTCAGACAAGTAGATGTGGAGCAGGATGCCGACCATGCCCAGGCATTGACCATCACAGAAGGTGCGATTGATTTTGATAAACTTTATTTTACCTATAACCAAAAAAACGCAGAGCAAATTCCTTTATTTGAAAACTTTTCTTTACAGATTAAGGCAGGCGAAAAAGTTGCTTTGGTCGGTCAATCAGGTTCCGGAAAATCGTCGTTAACCAAGTTGTTATTTCGCTTTCTTGATCCTCAACAAGGCACGATCAGCTTTGATGGACAGGATGCGAAAGCATTTACCTTGCAATCTTTGCGTGAGCAAATTTCTATGGTGCCGCAACAACCTGATTTATTTCATCGTTCCATTCGGGACAATATCACGCTTGGTGCTGATATTTCTGAAGCCAGGTTGATTGAAGTCGCTACAAAAGCCCGTTGTCTTGAGTTTATTGAGCAACTTCCGGAGCAATTTGATACGCTGGTTGGTGAGCGTGGTGTCAAACTGTCAGGGGGCGAAAGACAGCGTATCGCCATTGCCCGTGCCTTTTTGGAGGATGCACCAATAGTGGTTCTGGATGAAGCAACCAGCGCCTTGGACTCGCTGACTGAAAAGCAAATTCAGGTGGCGATTTTTGATCTGATCAAGCACAAAACCACGCTGGTTATCGCCCATCGCCTTTCTACCATTTTGACTATGGATCGTATCATCGTGCTGGAAAAAGGCAGAATTCTGGAGCAGGGCACTCATCAGCAATTACTTGATAAGCAGGGGAAATACTACGCGATGTGGCAACATCAAAGCGGGGATTTTCTGGTTTAAACAGACATTCGATTTTAAAGTCAAGCATTATTCCGGCGTTAATTTACTCGCGTATACACTATATATTGTGCTATTCTATAACAATATTACTATATATCGTTTATTGGCCTAAATAAGCAGATTTTTTTCAAATTTTACTACCAACCGAGATTTTTTATGCCGACCAAGCCGTCTGTCATCCCAACTGCTGTAACTGAAATACCTTTTCAGGACGCTTCAATGGATATTTGGGATACCAAGTATCGTTTAAAAACCAAAGATGGTACTGCGATAGACGGCACTATTGATGAGACCTATCAACGTGTTGCCAGAGCGTTATCATCAGTAGAAAAAGGGAAGGTGAAACAAGATCAATGCTATAAAGACTTTCTGTGGGCCTTGCGTCAAGGTGCTATTCCTGCCGGGCGTATAACTTCCAATGCTGGCGCTTTAGAACATAAACCGGCAACCTCGACCATTAACTGTACCGTCTCCGGAACCATAGCCGATTCTATGGATGATATTTTGCATAAAGTGCATGAGGCAGGACTAACGTTAAAAGCGGGTTGTGGCATCGGGTATGAATTTTCGACTTTGCGTCCTAAAGATGCCTACGTTTCCGGAGCCGGTGCCTATACTTCCGGCCCGTTATCGTTTATGGATATTTACGATAAAATGTGTTTTACCGTGTCTTCTGCTGGCGGCAGACGTGGCGCACAGATGGCGACTTTTGATGTCGGTCATCCTGATGTGGTTGAATTTATTCGTGCCAAACGCGAAGACGGGCGGTTGAGACAGTTTAATCTGTCGTTGTTGATTACCACCGAATTTGTTGAAGCGGTAAAAAATGATCTGCCCTGGCCGTTGTCCTTTCCGGTTACGGAAAAGGAAGTCAAACTGGACGGTCTGGATTTAACAGACAACAAACAAATTATTTGGCGCGATCTGCCCGCCGTGGAGGATTATATTCTCAATGACGATGGTCTGGTTGCCTGCAAAATTAGCAAAACCATGCCCGCACGCCGTTTGTGGGACATCATTATGAGTTCAACTTACGATTATGCCGAGCCTGGTTTTATACTGATCGACAAAGTTAACGAGATGAACAACAATTGGTTTTGTGAAAAGATCAGGGCGACCAATCCTTGCGGCGAACAGCCCTTACCGCCTTATGGTTCCTGCCTTCTGGGATCGGTCAATCTGACTCGCTTTGTTAATCATCCGTTCACTGACGAAGCGCATTTTGATTGGGAAAATTATCGGAAGGCCATCAAGATTTTTACCCGTATGCTGGATAACGTAGTCGAAATCAATGGGCTGCCTTTGCCTCAGCAACGCGAAGAAATACTTGGTAAACGTCGTCATGGCATGGGCTATCTGGGCTTGGGTTCCACGGTTACCATGATGGGGATGTGTTATGGTGATGCGCAATCACTGCAATTCACCGAAGAAGTGACCAAGGTTCTGGCTGTTGAAGGCTGGAAAGCTGGGCTGTCGCTGGCTAAAGAAAAAGGTCCCGCGCCGATTATGGAACAGATGTTTACCGTTACCGGTGAAATGTTGCATAAACGTCCTGAAATGATTGTCGATGGTCATAAAGTGGGAGATCGGGTTCCCGGAAAGCTTTTACATACCAAATACAGTCGCTACATGCAGCAGCTCGGTAGAGAAGAACCTGAACTTTACGCAGAGCTGATTGAAACCGGTGCCCGTTTTACTCATCACAGTTCGATTGCACCGACCGGTACTATTTCCTTGTCCCTGGCCAATAATGCCAGCAACGGCATAGAGCCCAGCTTTGCACACCATTATTCGCGGAATATCATTCGCGCCGGAAAAAAATCCAAAGAAAAAATTGATGTCTTCTCTTTTGAACTGTTGGCTTATCGTGAAATGATCAATGCTAACGCCATGCCTTACAGTGATAATCCGACTGAAAAATTACCGGCTTATTTCATAGCTGCGGATGATGTAACGCCAACCCAACATGTCGATATTCAAGCCGCAGCGCAAAAATGGATAGATTCGTCCATTTCAAAAACTGCCAACGTGCCTACCGATTATCCGTATGAAGATTTCAAATTTATTTATGAGTATGCCTATGACAAAGGCTTGAAGGGTTGCACTACATTCCGTTTCAATCCTGAAGTATTTCAGGGTGTACTGGTTAAAGACTCAGACCTTGAAAACACCACCTATCAATTCACTTTGGAAGATGGTCATGTTGTTGAATTTAAAGGTAATGAAGATATTGAATATGACGGTGAAATTCACAGTGCCGCTAATCTGTTTGATGCCTTAAAAGAAGGCTATTACGGTAAGTTCTAGGTGGTATTTTATTAATAACACATACTAAGGTTTAATGTTCAGCATGAGGGGGGGTGAAAAAATATTTGGACTGCTCCTATTAAGAAAAACTGTTATTAATTCTTTGATATTAAAAGTGATAAGTGTCATTAGTGTTCAGCGCAGTAAAAATTTGGCCGACAGAAAATTTGGGTTTTTTTATTATTTATAGGTAGAGTTTGGCGGCGATATTCATGCAAAGTTATAGGTCTGATCCGCTACCACGTAGTTGCTAATCATCTGGCCTCGCTATTTTGAAACGAGCCGATGCACCCAAAAGACCGATCACGAAGAAAGCTGTTCCGACAAGGGTGAAACGCAGATTCGCTTCCTGAATGATCATGTCGTCGGTAGCATAAAGCATTATGATGACAGCGACAGATCCCCACCCAAGAAAACTCAGTGTTGTGGATGTAATTAGATTGCCTAAGTCGTCTGATTTATTTTCTAGAGAGTCCATTCGATAAGCTACAAAGCTGCACATGAGTGCTGGCAGAATACCCCAGCGCATGTGTTCTATGAAGCTTTCCAAAAAATTGAAATAATCTCGACGGTAGAAAGTTAACTCAAGAATAAGCGCTGAAACTGAGGTGCTGACAATAAAGCCTGTTATCATCATTGCCACATAGAACCCATAGTATCTTTCAGATTGCTCACGTTGACGTCTGAAGGCTAGTGACCTTGAAATAAAAACGAGTGCTATCGGCAGGACATACATCGGGATAGCATAGGCTACCCAGCGAAGCGTAGTGTAATCAAAGTGTGCTAGCGGTTTATCGGGAAACAGGAACGCATTGTGTAGTGAAACCGAGATTTCTCGACCCAACATAACTCCGATGGCAGTTATAGCCGTGAACAGCAGAACATATTTATAAGTGTGTTTTAGGCGGGACTCATGCACGTTGCCGCCGAGCTGCTTTACGGTCGCCCATATTTCATTTTCATTTGCGCTACCGAACACAACCAAAGAAGCCAGTAAACGGCAGAGTAGACCGGAGAGGTGATCTAGCTCTTTTAATAACTTGACCGTCTTAGTGTAGTGAGGTTCAGCTTCTTTCCAGACGACAACTTTTTCCGACATTGCGTTGTAAGAAATACAGATTTCACCCCATTTTAGTGATGGCTCATTAAAAAAGCGGCGAAACGATGTTTGATTGGCGTAGTTTTGTATCTGGTCAAAAAGAAGGCAGTTATGGGCCCATTTATATTCGATAGTGGCACTGGATTTTTCGAAATCACCAGGGTCTATGCTAGACACCAGCAGGCGATTGGCGATTTGTGTTTTTAAGAGATCGTCGACGGCCGACAATCTGGAGGTAGCTAAAGCATTATAGACCTCTACCGCCTTTGTTGGAATTGCGAAAGCATCATGGATATTGTTTCTTAAAATCAGCAAAGGGTTAAGCTGGCTTTCACTTGCAATAAAAAAAAGAAACAGTCCTGCGTTAATCAAAGGGATGATCGTGCTTCCATCCAAGCCATTAAGAAGATTTAATAACTCCCTGGAGTGGAGATTGGTTACGATGAGCGTAACAAGTGGTTCCAATGGGAGCCATCGGCAAGTAAGTAGCCAATAAAGTACTACCATAAACGTACAGTACGATGTTATTCCTATCCAATAAGTGCTTCTGCGAATAAAGTATTGGGGGAGTGTTGGTTCAGTACCTAACTGAATCCGGCGTTTTTGAAAGGAACGATAGGCGAGGAAAAATGCGGCCCCGCATCCAATAAGCTGTATTGTAAAGTTGATTAATAGTTCGAGATTCATCGTGCAATTACTCCGGCGTACTTCCTACAAAGCATCGAGATTAAGGGGGATGTTAGGTACCACGGGAATATAATCACGGTTCTTAAATAATTCAGATTGTTTTTCACAGTAACCTTATTAAGGACAGAATGCATGATAATGCAGAAATTTATTACAAGATCAGATGGCTTTATTATAGCAGTAGATGGCTAAAAAAGGTCTCTTCCCGGCTTTTGAGGTGAGATGAAGAGGTCAAGTGTGTAAGCTATCCAGTTGTTCTCATTCGATAAAACTGAACTTAAGTAACTGCAATCACTTAAAAAATTGACCTAAAAATTGATGTTTTGATGGTGGAATTAGCTTATAATCGAATTGTGGGGGAATAGGTCAAAATACAATACCCGTATTTGGGGAATATGGTCATCCGGGAACGGACATTGAGTCCCACTTTTTACTTAGGATATAAGTAATTTTTTAAATCATGTTGGACTACAGGCCAAAATACAATACCCGTAATGGGAAATATGGTCAGCTGAGTTTGGTTTACTTGGTTTTGAGTCCAACTTTTTATTTTTCAAGTTAAATTCTAAAGCTACCAACTTGAGTTGCTTATTTAGTCCTGCAATTTCGCTAAATAATATTATGTTTCTTCGCCTTGTTTGCACATGGAATGGCAATGGGTTTAATAAATATTTAAATAATGTTGGAGACTTGTTAGCAAAACTCGATAGAGCAATAGAGAGTTACCAAGACGCGTCATTAAGTTCACGTCCATCTGCTTCAGTCTGCAATAAACCAACCGGTTTTTGCGGGTTGTTTAGTATCTTCGCTTTTATCAGACACAGTTAAATCTTGCAGAAGTCTTTGGGGTAAGCACAAAAAACACTCGCCGACCTGGAATTTAGCGGCTGCTCTTGTTAACTTGCGTAAAGCCTATTTATCAAAGATGCCTAAGTAGTTGTCCGGCCTATTAATTCCCCCAACTTAACTTTTTTCTCGGCTATAAAATTGCTATCCCACTCCGCTTTGTTCTTGCCAAACAAAACAATAATCGTAGAGCCCATATTAAATCGCCCCATTTCTTCGCCGATTTTTAAAGTAGGTGCATTCTCCTGATATTGCCAGTCTTGCACAGAAGTGATGCTAGGTGGTGTGACTACGCCATGCCAAACTGTTTCTACGCTTGATACAAAAATTGCTCCGACCAGAATTAAAGCCATAGGACCCGCATCGGTATCAAATATGGCAGCAACGCGCTCATTTCTGGCGAAAAGATTGGGAACAGAATTAACGGTCGCCGGATTGACGCTGAATAAGCGACCAGGGATATGCACCATTTCTTTTAAGCTGCCGGTTAACGGCATATGTAAGCGATGATAATCTTTGGGTGATAAGTAAATCGTCGTAAATATGCCGTTGTTAAAGGGTTCTGCGCGTTCTGCACTACCGCCCAACAAATCAGTGGTGTTAAAGCTTTTGCCTTTGGCCTGGAAGATTTGTCCGTCGGTTATGCTACCTGACTGACTGACTGCGCCATCGCAAGGACAGACAATCGCATTGGCTTCAGTGCTAAGCGGTCTGAGGCTGGGTTTAAGTTCTCGGGTGAAAAAGTCGTTAAAGCTGTTATAGGCGTTGATGTCCGGTATCAACGCTTCATCCATGTTGACGCCGTAGTGTCTGATAATCTGTTTGATAAACAGGTTTTTCCAGATTTTGTTTTTCGAATGAGTCAGTTTACTCATCAAACTGGATAAAGCATGATGAGGCAAAAGATATTGGGGTAGGGTGGTCAGGGCTTCTTTAAAGTTCATGAATGATGATTGTCAGGTGTTTTGCCGTTTAAGAAATATGCAAAAGCAATGATTTCTGCGACAGCAACATAAAGTTCATTGGGGATCTCATCGCCCAACGGAATTTGAGCCAGAATTCTCGCGAGGTCTGGCTCGGTTTGTAGCGGTATTCCGTGTAGTTCGGCGATTTGCAGGATTTGTTCTGCGGTAAGACCTGAGCCTTTGGCAGTAACCTTGGGCGCATTTTTGCCGTCGTATTTTAAGGCGACGGCTATGTCCGAGGTGTAGTAGGTCTTAGCCATGATGAATTAAGGCAGGGTAATCAGTTCCGGTGCTTGCCATTCAGGGTTTTTGTGTTCTACAACGACACTGGTATAGATGCCGCCACGCACATTAAATTCGGCGCGAATCCTCATGAAATTGGGCGCAATAGCTTTGACAATATCATTAAGAATTTCGTTGGTGACTGCTTCATGAAAAGCACCTTGGTCGCGAAAAGCCCACATGTAGAGTTTGAGTCCTTTAAGTTCTACGCAAAGAGCTGCCGGTACGTATTCAATCTGGATGGTAGCAAAATCCGGTTGGCCTGTTTTTGGACACAGGCAGGTAAACTCGGGTATATCGATACGGATTGTATAATCTCGATCTGGTTGCGGATTGTCGAAAGTTTCAAGATCTTTGCAGGGTTGTTTGGTCATGGTTTGCTTAAATAATAAGAGGAAGTGCGTGCCTAAAGTAGGCGTCATAGCCGAAAAAAGTCGAAATTTTGGCGTGTATCGTTAATAATACCCAGGTATTTTAATTCAACTGTAGGGATATTCATACCAGTACTATGAAACTTGAAAAAATCAAACTTTCGGGTTTTAAATCCTTTGTTGATCAAACCGTCATACCGATCAGTGGTAATTTGACAGCCATTGTAGGGCCAAATGGCTGTGGAAAATCAAATATTATTGATGCTGTACGCTGGGTAATGGGTGAGAGTTCAGCCAAACATTTGCGTGGCGGCAGTATGGCTGACGTCATTTTTAATGGTTCCTCAGGTCGCAAACCGGTAAGTACGGCTTCTGTTGAACTGGTGTTTAATAATACCGAAGGTAAGTTGGGTGGTGAATATGCCCAATACGACAACATCGCGATTAAACGACAAGTCAGTCGCGACGGTACTTCCTTATTTATGTTGAATGGTTCGCGGTGTCGGCGGAAAGATATAACTGACATCTTTTTGGGTACCGGTCTGGGTTCACGAAGTTATGCGATTATCGAGCAGGGCACCATTTCGCGCATGGTTGAAGCGAAGCCCGATGAATTAAGAGTACATATCGAGGAAGCGGCAGGCGTCTCTAAATATAAAGAACGTCGTAACGAAACCGAAACTCGTATGAAACATACCCGGGAAAATCTGGAGCGCCTGGATGATTTGCGCGACGAAGTTGAAAAACAAATCAGGCATTTGCAAAAGCAAGCCGAAAAAGCCGAAAAATATACCGAACTGAAAAAGCAGGAACGTCAGTTCAAGTTGGAATTACTGGCAATGCGCTGGAATACTTATCATCAGGCCATAAAACAATTGAATGAAAAATTGCAGGCCGTGGCTCATGAACATAATCGCTTGTTTGTTTGTGTTAGGGATATTGATAAAAACATTGGAAATAAACGTGTTGAGTATAAAAAACAGCAACAGCAAACCAATATCAGTCAAGGCGAGTATTACGAAATTGTTGCTGAAGTTAGCGGTCTTGAACAGACCATCAAGCACGGTGAAAGCACTCGGGAACAAACCACGATTGAAATTAAACGCTTGAGCCAACAGGCAGACCAATCGTTAAGTGAACTTGAGGCCGATGTGCAGCAATTGGAAGCGCTTAAAGAAGCTTTGTTTGAAGCTGAAGAAACGTTGATTGTTGCTGAAGAAAGACAGGAAGAGGTTTTATATAAGCAGCAGGAAGTACAGCAACACAGGAGCGTCTGGCAGGAGCAATGGGAAGCGTATCGGACGAGTAGTTCAAGTTATCGTGAGCAGGCCGAGGTACAGCGAGTAAAAATCATTCAGCTGGAGAACCAGAATCGTCAGATGCAAAGTCGGCTGGACAAGCTCCAGAGTGAGTACGCCGAGTTGGCGTCGAGTGATTTACAAACCGAGATTGAATCGTTGGAGTCGGGCATTGAAATTATTGAAATTCAGCGAGAATGCCTTCAACACCAGCTTGAAACCTTGCAGCAACAGATAAGGGAGCAGCGGCAGCAGGTTAAATATTTTCAGGATGAGCTTCATAAGTGCCGGTCGGAGATGCAAAGCGTAAAGGGCAAAATCACTTCCTTGGAATTGTTACAACAACATGCCATGGGTAAAGATAACAAACATTTAAGTACTTGGCTGGCTTCTGTCGATTTGTCGGATACTCAACGCTTGGCTGAATTTTTAGAAGTACAGCCGGGCTGGGAGACTGCAGTTGAAACGGTTTTGGGTAGTTATCTGGAAGCGATTTGCATTGCAAGTATGGATAGGGTTATTTCTGCTTTACAACGCTTGACAGATGAATCGTTAATGTTGGTTGAGACGACTGTTATATCGTCGGCTTACGTTGACGTTAACTCAACTTACTTAAAATTGTTGGATAAAGTCCATGCACCTTGGGATTTAAGTAATCTACTGGCTGGCATTTACTGCGTTGACGATATCGAAACAGCAAAAACTTTATCGAATGATCTAAAAGCTCATGAATCGGTCATCACTCCCGATGGAACTTGGTTTGGTCCTGGTTGGATAAAAATAGTTCGCGCCAAAGATAGTAAAACAGGGGTTCTGCAGCGTGAAAAGGATTTACGCTTGTTAAAACTTCGTCAGGAGGAAGTGCATTTTGAGATTGAAGCGTTGGAAGATCAGTTGGAAATTTCTGAAACTGGTTTGAAAGATGCCGAGATACAACGTGAAGCCTTACAGCAACAGGATAATAGCCTGGGTTCAGAGCTGTCTTTGAAAAGTGCCGAATTCAGTGCGCATTCCGCTCGTTATGCGCATCAGAAAAGTCGTCTTGGGCAGGTTAGTACCGAAATTGATGAGATTAGTCGTGAGATTACCGATAATGCCGAGACGTTTGCCGAAGCGCAATTATTATTGGAACAAGCCGAGCAATTTATAAGCGAACAGGAACAACAAAAGCAATCTCTTGAGGCCTTAAATAGTGATTTGGTATCTCAGCAACAAAGTATCGATCAGTCTGCAAATGAAGCCCGGCAACAAGTCTACAGCACCAAGGCCCAGATTGAATCCCTACGCGCTTCTGAAGCTTTAACAAGCAAACAACTGGATCGTTTACAGTTGCAACATCAGCAGTCGTTACAACGTATCTCTGAACTGGAGAAAAATCTGCAACAAACGTTGACACCTATGGATGACGAGAAAAAACAATTGCAGCAGTTTTTGTTGGATAAGGAGCAACTGGAATCCCGTTTAAAACAAAACCGCCAGTTTCAAGATGAACTCGAAGCTGAAATTACCCGGCAATCCGAAGAACATATCCGCGTTCAAAGAGATCTGGAAAAGCAGAAGGAAACGCTGGATACTATCCGTTTTGAATTGCAGGAAAGTAAGGTGCGTCAGCAAACCGTAAACGAGCAGCTCAAAGAAATTGACGCCGATGTTGAACAGGTATTGCAAAGTTTGCCGGAACTGGCGGAAGAAGCTAGTTGGAAACGAACGGTTGATGATTTATTGGCTCAAATCGAAAGATTAGGTACTATTAACCTGACCGCGATTGAAGAATTCCGGGCGCAGTCTGAGCGGATGAGCTTTCTTAATGAACAATATGCCGATTTAATAGAAGCTTTACAAACGCTGGATCAGGCAATTAGCAAGATAGATAAAGAAAGTCGGCAGCGTTTTAGGGAAACTTTCGATAAAATAAACACCGGTTTACAGGAAAAGTTTCCCAAATTATTTGGCGGTGGTCATGCGTATCTTGAATTGACTGAGCAGGACGAGTTGGAATCGGGAGTAAATATAATTGCCAGACCTCCCGGCAAGAAAAACAGTTCCATACATTTATTGTCTGGAGGTGAGAAGGCCTTAACGGCGGTAGCGTTGGTGTTTTCGATTTTTGAACTTAATCCTGCGCCTTTTTGTTTGCTTGACGAAGTAGATGCACCGCTTGATGATGCTAATGTTGGGCGGTTTTCAAAAATGGTCGAAGAGATGTCTGCCACAGTGCAGTTTTTATATATTTCCCATAATAAAGTGACTATGGAAATTGCAAAACAGCTGACAGGTGTTACTATGAAAGAGCCGGGAGTGTCCCGGATGGTTGCAGTTGATATTGAAGAAGCAGTGAGTCTGGCGGAAATCTAATGGATAAAGAAATTTTAAGAATTGTAATTATTGCGACTGGCATGGTTGTCGTCATCGGAATGTTGATTTGGGCTTATATAAAAGATAAAAAAGCTCGCGAAGATCAAGATTTTTATGATGACTATGACGAGGATTCAGCTCATGAGACAAACGAACTTCTGGGTATTAAGGATGATTTTGATATTGTTCCTGAAGATCACTCTAAAATTAATGTCAGCTCGTCTCACGCGCATGACAACACCGATCGTTATTTTGAAGATGACGATGAAGAAGAGGTTAGTTATTATGAAGAGGACGATGATGATGATCTTGAGCCACCGCCACGCCCAGCGGCACCTGCCATTATTCAATTTAGTGTAATTACCAAGGCCGACGAAGATTTTAACGGTGCTGATTTGGTTGAAGCATTCAAAATGGTCGGTCTTGAATACGGCAGTTTGAAGATTTTTGAGCGACTTGATATAAATCGTTTGGTCGATTTTGGTGTGGCTTGTATTGTTGAGCCGGGCACGTTCCCCGATAAAGATTTGGACACATTTTATTGTCCCGGCATTGTGTTTTTTATGCAGCCCGAAGCTTTGGATGATGCGCCGGATGTTTTTGATGATTATATAGAAACTATCAATTTAATTGCCGACAAGTTGGACGGCGTGGTTCTTGATCATAGAAGACAGCCACTGACCGACGCTACTGTGCAGGCGATTCGGCAGAGCTTGTAAGAGCTCTGGGTTAGCTTTAGCGTAACCCGACAACTATTGGTGTAAGGATAGATAAGGAAAGATTATGAGTAGTGTTACTTTTGATACCTTAAAATACGTAGAAACCTTGAAAGAAGCCGGTGTCCCGGATAATCAAGCCAGAGCACAATCTGAAGCTTTAAAAGAAGTGCTCAATACCGAAGTGGCTACAAAACATGACCTCAAAGAATTGGAATTAAAGATTGACACCAGATTCGAGAAAATTCAAGGCGAATTCACGCTGGTAAAATGGATGATAGGTTTTAATCTGGCTATGTCGGTTTCGATTTTATTCAAGATATTTAGCTCTTAAGTCTGTAAGGATATAGTGAAAATGGAAGGCAATGAAATAATTTTAAGTCCAAAGTTAAAACTTAAGTACTTACTAATAGTTAATTTCATGTTTTTCATATTTGCGCTAGTGGGAGGATATTTCGGTGGAATAAATACCTCTATCTATTTTTTGGGTTTTTATGTAATTGAAGCCCTTGTTTTTGTTGTACTGTTTATTCCGATTTTCACTTTTTGGTTATTTAAAGTAAAATCAATCAAACTTTCTGCATCTAAAGCAATGCAAAGTTTTGGCGGTTTTTATCAATATATGACCCCTTGGTAATATGTATTAATTAATACTGGTGCCATAATAAATTAAATACCTAATATTGGCGTATTTACCCGCCCCTCCCGTTTAAATTATTCAGATGTCATCTCTCAGCCAAACGCAGTTAGAGCTACTTAAACTAGCCCACCTCGAACCCATCCATATATCCACTGAGCTAATCGCTCAAATCGCAACACAGCTCAATCTCCAGCAACTGAGCGATCAGCAGTTGCTGGAATTCCTGCAAGTCTGCAATGCCTTATATCGCGGAGGCGAACCGTTTATTTCCGATGCGGATTATGATTTTGTCTTTCTGGCAGAACTGCAAAAGCGTCACCCGCAGCATCCCTATTTAGAGACAGTCGAACCTGGATTCACCCTGGTCGGCAAGACCGTCACGTTGCCGGAGCCTATGCTTTCGACTGAAAAAAGCTACAGTCGCAGCGGCATCGAAAAATGGCTGTCCCGACTGGAAAAAGCCGACGAGGATTTTACGGTAGACGTTTCCACGCTGTTGATTCGAGCCACGCCGAAGCTGGACGGCTATGCAGCTTACGATGATGGAAAAGCTTTATACACGCGCGGCGATGGCCGTAAAGGTACGGACATCAGCCGGGTTTTTGAGCGCGGCTTGAAGGTGGGTGGCAACGGCGTAAGAGGGCAAGGCGCCGGAGAAATCGTGGTCAGTCAGACTTATTTCAATAGCCATCTGGCCGAGTATTTTGAAAATTCACGAAATTTCCAGGCCAGTATCATCAAGGAAAAAGACCTGGAGCAGCATGCTTTGGAAGCGATAGAAAATCATGCGGCGGTATTTTTTCCCTTCTCCCAACTGCCTGCCTGGCAAGGCACAGCCGCTGAACTGCGTTCCGATTTCGAGACTATCATCGAAAAGGTATTGACGCAGGTCGATTACGATATTGATGGGGTAGTTTTCGAACTGATCGATAACGATTCGTTAAAACAATACCTGGGCGCAACCCGACACCACCACCGCTGGCAGATTGCCTATAAAAGCAATGTTGAAACCGCCGAAGTGATAGTGCTAAGCGTCACTCCGCAAACCTCCCGTTCCGGCCGGGTTAATCCGGTTGCCGAACTAACGCCGACCAAACTTAGCGGCGCGGTCATTTCCAGGGCTACCGCGCATCATTACGGCATGGTCAGGGAGCTTGGCATTGGCGAGGGCACCTTGATTGAATTGACGCGCTCGGGTTTGGTGATACCTAAGATCGAGCGGGTTATTATTCCGAAAACGCCGCAGATTCCTGAGCATTGCCCGAGTTGCGGTAGCGATCTGGTTTGGGACAGTGATTATCTGTATTGCCTTAACACCACGCAATGTCCCGCGCAAATTGAAAATACTATCGAGCATTTTTTCAGAACCCTGGCCAATGTCGACGGCTTCGGGGGAAAAACCGTAGAAAAACTTCATGCGTCTGGTCTCGACTCGGTGTATGCGGTTTATCAGCTGGATCTGGCTCAGTTAGTTGATAGCGGCTTTGGCGAGAAGAGTGCGCAAAATTTGCTCGACCAACTGCAACGCAGCCGCACCGAAGCCATAGAAGACTGGCGCTTTCTTGGCGCGTTTGGCATACACCGCATGGGGCTCGGCAATTGCGAACGTCTGCTGCAGCATCATCATCTGCTCGACATTTTTAAATTGACAGTTGAGGACGTGATCACTATTGAAGGCTTCGCGGATAAAACCAGTGCCGCCGTGGTTGAATGTCTGGCAAAAATTAAAGTCGATTTTATGCAAATCTATCAGTTGGGCTTTAATTTAATTCCGACGCTATTTCTTTCCGAACAGCACCAGAATATCAGTCCGATTTCAGGAAAAACCATCGTATTTACCGGCACCATGATGCATGGTAAACGAGACGATATGAGCAAGGAAGCCAAACGCTTGGGTGCCAAAGTGGGGGCATCAGTAACCGGGAAAACCGATTTTCTGGTTACCGGTTCGGACGTGGGAGCAGCAAAAATTGCTGCGGCTACTGAAAAAGGCGTGCAGGTGATTAGTGAGGAGGACTATTTGGTTTTATTGGGTCGGC
>CANNLO010000085.1 GCA_947505055.1 Methylococcaceae bacterium
ACTTTTTCAATGTTACGTGCATAGGCAGATGTAAAGCCACCATCGAAAGAAATAATACAGTCACGCATTTCTAAGTTATCTGAAATACCTGATTTTGCAGATAAATCCATCAATGCGGTAACACCTTGGTCAGATCCTCTAAATCTTGCTCCTGTATCATATCGAACTGTAATAATCAAATTAGTGCCATTTATACAAGTAGTTGAGTTCCATTTTTCAAAGTATTGTTGATAACACAAGACGGTATTGCCCGGTCATCTTGCTTTATTCATTGAGTGTCAAATAAAGGCATAGAAGTTTAACATCAGATTCCTACAGCAAAATCACACTTAACGATAGCATTTTAAATTTGTAAATGGCTCAATGTTTTGTGGAATTTGAAATGTGGTCTCAATTTTAGCCTCTTAGAGCTTTCAGGTGCCAGCTGTTATCTCACCGTAACTTTAAAAGACTTCTAAAACCTCTGGCAAGAAAAACTCACTGACCAACATTTGCCGCTGGGCAATGGCGTAAACGGTTCTTCTGCCACAGATTGCCTGTGTGATGTTGGCTTTATCAATCGCGCATTGATTCCAGGTCGGCAGATCAATCAAGGTCACGTCCATTTCGATTCGCTCCAATTTTGGATAGGAAAAAATCACTTCCCCTAACGGACGACTGCCCAAATGTGCAAGGTTACTCTTAGCAACTTTGATGGTTTTTTCTGGAATGATGGTTCTAGCTAAAATCAATGGCTTACCGTCAGCGTGTAGCAAGACTTCACGGATCAGACTGTATTTATTTTCGTGCAAGCCCAGCAATCGGCGTTCGCTTAAAAAAGGTGTATTCCATTGATGAAAAAGAATTTTAACGCCGATAGCGTCACCATAATAATCGCGCAGACGTTGGGTCAGCGAATCGGGTTCATAGGTCCAGGACTGGATGTTTTCCGGCAAGGTATGACGAACGCCAGACCGGTTTTCACGCCATAAGGGTTCTCGCTTGAATAAGTAACTTTTAATAGCCAACTTGGATTATACCTCGGAATATTCGGTGGAAGTGCCCAACCAGCGATCGCATAAAGGTTGTATGGCCTCGGGCGAATGAGTAAAAAAACTGTCTCCGACCTGTTGGACAATTTCCAGCACATCAGTATCTCTCGCTAAATCGGCAATTTTAAAATGCATTTGTCCGGTTTGCCGGGTGCCCATGACTTCACCGGGACCACGCAATTCCAGATCCTTTTCGGCGATGACAAAGCCGTCATTACTGTCCCGCAAAACGCCCAGACGATGACGGGCGGTATCGGATAGCGGCGCTTGATACATCAACAGACAAAAACTGTCGTCATTGCCGCGACCTACACGGCCTCGCAATTGATGCAATTGCGACAAGCCCAGACGCTCTGGATTTTCAATGATCATTAAACCGGCATTGGGCACGTCGACGCCGACTTCAATGACCGTTGTGGCGACCAACAAATCAATTTGATGACTTTTAAAAGCCTGCATGACGGCATCTTTATCAGCAGATTTCATGCGGCCGTGAATTAACGCAACCCGAACTTTTGGTAAAGCCTGGGTTAAGCGCTCAGCAGTATTTTCTGCGGCCTCGCATTGCAAAACTTCGGACTCTTCAATCAGCGTACAAACCCAATACACCTGCTTTTTCTTTTCGACCCAGCCGCTGATCCGGTCAATGACATCGGCGCGACGCTCTGCGGGAATCACGCTGGTGACAATCGGTTTTCTGCCGGGTGGCAATTCGTCAATGATAGAAATATCCAGATCGGAATATTGTAACATGGCCAGTGTTCGGGGAATGGGTGTAGCCGTCATGACTAATTGATGGGGTCTTATGCTACCTTGCTGACCTTTTTCGCGAAGTGCCAGACGCTGGTGAACACCAAAACGGTGTTGTTCATCGATAATAATCAAGCCAAGGCGATTAAAGTTTACACTGTCCTGAAATAAAGCATGGGTGCCGATGACAATTCCAACCGTACCATCTTCCAACGCTTGCAACACGGCTTTTCTGGGGTTGCCTTTTAATTGTCCGGTTAAATACATTACCTGGGTATCAAAATTTTCAAACCAGCCTCTGAAGTTGCGGTAATGCTGCTCTGCCAGCAACTCGGTGGGAGCCATTACTGCAACCTGATAACCGGCCGTTAAAGCCAGCAAGGCCGCATAAGCCGATACAACGGTTTTTCCGGAGCCAACATCGCCTTGTACCAGGCGCATCATTGGATGTTGCAAGCCGCAGTCCACTTCAATTTCTGAGATAACCCGTTGCTGGGCGTTAGTCAGTTTAAACGGCAGTGAGCGAATAAAATGATCTATGGCGATTTTTGTAGTCGATCCGGAAAGAAACGATGGCGCTTGCCAGGCTTTGGTTTTATTACGGGTTATTCTCAGACTTAAATAATGAGCAAGCAGTTCTTCAAAGGCCAATCGTTTTAGTGCCGGTAAGCTGCCGTTTTGTAATGCTATAGCCGAGATCGATTCATCCGGTGCATGCAAAGTGCTGATGGCATCGGCGAGCACCGGAAAAGCGTATTGTT
This sequence comes from Methylococcaceae bacterium, assembly GCA_947505055.1. The sequence continues at coordinate 2,543 of CANNLO010000085.1, forward strand.
TTAACAGCGTTTCGGGAATCCAGTCGGTCAACAGCCCACTATCTTGTTCGCAAAAAGCTAAAGCCTGTTTAACTGCTTTTCGTATGACATTTTGGCTAAGACCTTCGGTCAACGGATAAACGGGGGTCAAGCGGTTTTCCGTTACGCACTCATCTGGATGGGTCAAAACCTTGTATTCCGGGTGTACCATTTCCAGTCCGCCATAACCGAAACGCACTTCCGCAAAACAACTGATCGCTGTACCGGGTTTAAGTGCATTGTGCTGACTGGCACTAAAGTGAAAAAACTTAAGATTGATAAAGCCGGTACCATCGCTGATTCTGCAAATCAGGCTTTTGCGACCACGATCGGAAACATCGATAAACTCAACTTTGCCGGTAATCAGCGTAGCCATACCTGCTCTTAGAGCACTGATCGGATAAACGCGGGTTCGATCCTCGTAACGCAAAGGCAAGTGAAACAGCAAATCCTGAATAACACAAAGTCCAAGCTTTTGCAGGCGGTTTGCAGTTTGCAGACCGATTCCTTTTAAAGAAGACACGGGGTGATTTAGAATATTCATAGCGCTACTCGGCATGCACAACTGATTCCCAAGCTTAATAAACTGCCAACTTTCAAGTTATGTAGCACAAACCTGAATTTGTACACCAGACTTTATAGTTTGTTCAGCGCGAAATATATACTGTGAGCCATCAAAATTGGGATGTTTAATAAATTAAAAAAGCCAATGTAGGTTGGTTTAGCGCATTTATGACAGTCAAAGTATAGTCATCAGCAAAGGTCATTCAGGATGCCGGATACTCCTGTGGTTTTAACACCATAATTGCATCCATTTCCACATCGGCTGCTTTAGGCAAAGCGGCAACGCCAATAGCAGCGCGAGCCGGGTAAGGCTCCTCAAAATAATGCCCCATGATTTCGTTAACTATCGGAAAGCAGTTTAAATCAGTTAAAAATACATTTAATTTAACGATATCTGCCAAATCGCCGCCAGCCGCTTGTGCAACGGCTTGCAGGTTTTTAAATACCTGGGTGATCTGCGCAGTAATGTCGCCTTCAACAATAGTCATGGTCTCAGGTACTAAGGGGATTTGCCCTGAGAGATAGACAGTCTGTTCGACCCTGATCGCTTGCGAGTAGGTACCAATGGCTTGTGGTGCTTTATCAGTCTGGATAATTTGTTTGCTCATAATCGCTCCTTCAGGCTTTGACGCGAGTAATTTTTAATACGATGGATAAATCTTTCAGACGACGCATGATTTTGGCTAAATGTACGCGGTCTTTGACAGTTAAAGTAATTAAATCCACACAAATGCGATCATCCTGATCAACAACGGTGACATTTTCAATGTTGGAATTAAGTTCTGAAATCGTTGACGCAATAGTTGCTAGTGAGCCTCGTTGATTGAGGATTTCAATGCGAATTTCTACCGGGAAATCACCGATAGCATCCGGACTCCATTCAACATCCAGCCAATTTGTTTGTTTTTTTCTGACTACGCTGCTGTTACGACATTCATGGTGATGAACGGCAATGCCTTTGCCCGGATTAAAATAGCCAATAATGGAATCACCCGGAATCGGTCGACAACATTTTGCAAGGTTAATCACCATGCCTTCGGTGCCCTTTATGATTAAGGGTTGTTTATTGCCGGGGTCACTGCTCTCCAGTTTAATCGCGCCATTAATATCGTCCTGTGCTATGTGTTTAGCAACTAGGAACGGCATTTTGTTGCCCAGTCCGATGTCTTCCAGCAACTCATCCAACGATAGTTTAGCCATAATCTGGAGTAAGACTTGAATTTTGGCTTTGTCGATGTCTTCCAGATGGAGGTGCATTATTTGCAGTTCTTTTTCAAGTAAACGGCGGCCCAGATTAATAGCTTCCTGTTGTTTGAAATGTTTAAGATAATTGCGTATTCCGGAACGGGCTTTGGCAGTAATGATGTAATTTAGCCATAGTGGGTTGGGCCTGGCCCAGGTAGCCGTAATCACTTCAACGGTAACGCCATTTTCAAGTTTGGTTTGTAAAGGAACCAGCTGTTTGTCGATTCTTGCAGAAACACAGGCGTTACCAAGATCAGTATGTACCGAATAGGCAAAATCGATAATTGTCGCACCGCGTGGTAATTTAATAATCGCGCCTTTAGGCGTAAAAACGAATACTTCCTGCGGAAAGAGATCGACTTTTAAATTGTCGATAAACTCCAGTGAATCGCCTGCTGAATTTTGGATTTCCAATAAATCCCTTAGCCATTCGTTGGCACGATCCTGAAACTTTTTAGTTTTATCGTTATCGGCTTTATAAAGCCAGTGTGCAGCGATGCCTGATTCCGACATACGGTGCATATCATGAGTTCTAATCTGAACTTCAATGGGTACGCCATAGGGTCCCATCAATATTGAGTGCAAAGATTGATAGCCGTTAGCTTTGGGCAAGGCGATATAATCTTTAAACCTTCCTGGAATAGGCTTGTACAAATTATGCATAACCCCTAACACGCGATAACAGGTATCAACGTCGTCACAAAAAATTCTGAATGCATAAACATCAAAAACATCAGCCAGAGAGATTTTTTTGTTGAGCATTTTTTTATAAATGCTGTACAAGTTTTTCTCGCGACCGGCAACATCACTGTTTAAATTAGCTTGTTCCAGGCGATTTTTTATTGTGTTTTCAATGATATCAATAATTTTTCGACGGTTGCCCCGCGCTTTCTTAACGGCATTGTTAATGACTGCGTAGCGCATCGGGTACATGGCTTCAAAACTGAGCGCTTCGAGCTTTTGCCGAATATTATTCATTCCCAGACGATTGGCAATAGGCGCGTAAATATCCAGGGTTTCACGAGCAATACGACGTTTTTTGGGAGGTGCCATGACACCGAGAGTCTGCATATTGTGCAGCCGGTCAGCGAGTTTGACTATGATGACGCGTAAATCCTTGGCCATTGCCAGAAACATTTTACGGACATTTTCCGCTTGTGTTTCTGCATGAGATTTAGTGTCAATTTTGGTTAGTTTGGTAACGCCATCCACAAGTTCAGCGACTTCCTGTCCGAACTGATCAGCCAGATCTTTTTTACTGATCGGGGTGTCTTCAATAACATCGTGAAGAATGGCGGCCATGATACCGTTGGCATCCATGCGCATTTCAGCGAGCATGATGGCAACGGAAACCGGGTGGCAAATATAGGCTTCGCCACTTTTACGAAATTGGCCATTATGGGCAGTTGCGCCTACTTCATAGGCAAGAACACATTGGTCAATTTGTGTTTGATCAAGATAGCCGGACAAGGTCGAACATAAACGCCGAATTAATTTGTCTTGCGGGCGTTCAAGCTCGATTGTATCAGCTATTTCGAGCATGGGGATTTACAAATCAGAACATGGGATTATGGTGATCGTGTACTTCGCCAACACGATGCAACAGATTAACGTTTTCAGTTGTGACATGACCTGCAGCGATTTCACGTAAGGCAACAACGGTATCTTTATCTTTACCACGGGTAACAAATTCTGTTGCACCGTGACTGAGCTGGCGCGCTCGGGTGCTGGCTAATAAAACCAGTTTAAAGCGGTTTTCAACATGTTCTAAACAATCTTCGATAGTAACTCTGGCCATTTTTAATCCTGATTTAGTGTGTTAAGACAAAAGACAAAGGGCAGAAGACAAAAGGAACGTGGTATTCGCCCTTCATCTTTTGCCCTTCGTCTGATTGTTAGCGTGATTTTAACACAGAAACCGCTGGAAGTTCTTTACCTTCAAGAAATTCAAGGAAAGCACCACCACCGGTTGAGGTGTAAGACACGTCATCGTTGATGCCGTATTTATCAATAGCCGCCAAAGTATCACCACCGCCGGCAATAGAGAAAGCAGGACTCTCGGCAATCGCAGTTGCCAGAACTTTAGTACCGTTGCCAAACTGGTCAATTTCAAAGACGCCAACAGGGCCGTTCCACACAATAGTGCCAGCCGTTTTTAAAATTTCGGCATACTGTTTTGCGGTATCGGGACCGATATCCAAAATCAAATCATCTTCTTCAACGTCCGCTACTTTTTTAACGGTAGCCACTGCGGTTTCGGAAAATTCTTTGGCACAAACCACGTCAACAGGAATGGGAATATCTGAACCGTTGCTTTTTGCGGCCGCAATCAGGCTTCTGGCTTCTTCCAGTAAATCGGGTTCGTAAAGCGATTTACCAACCGGGAAACCTGCGGCCGCAATAAAAGTATTGGCAATGCCACCACCGACGATTAACTGGTCAACTTTTTCTGAAAGTGATTTCAGTACGGTTAATTTGGTTGATACTTTAGAGCCGCCGACAATTGCGACTAGTGGCTTGGTTGGTGTTTCCAGTGCTTTGCCTAAAGCATCCAATTCACTGGCCAGTAAAGGGCCGGCACAAGCAATCAGTGCAAATTTTGCGACACTATGGGTTGAAGCTTGGGCTCTGTGAGCGGTGCCGAAAGCATCCATCACAAATACGTCGCAAAGAGCCGCCATTTTCTTGCCCAGTTCATCATTATTCTTTTCTTCACCGACATTGAAACGTACATTTTCGCAAAGTACCACCTCGCCTGGTTCAATAGTAATGCCGTCCAGCCAGTCTTTTTCCAGTCTGACCGGCTTGCCTAGCAAACTGGATAAGCGTTCGGCGACCGGTTTCAACGAAGATTCTTCGTCGTATTGACCTTCAACAGGACGACCCAAATGCGATAACACCATAACCGCAGCGCCGGCAGCCAAAGCTAATTGGATGGTCGGTACGCTGGCCTGAATACGAATATCACTGGTAACTTTGCCATTTTTTACCGGAACATTTAAATCCTGACGGATTAACACCCGCTTTCCTGACAAGTCCAGATCTACCATTCTCTTAATTGACATAATATGCTCTCATTGTTGTGGGTTGGTTTTTAAATTGGGTAGAATTTCACAGCTAACATTCCTTTGAAGGATGATAGCTTTAAAGCTATTTCCATTTGATTGAGCAACCAATACTGTTAAATTGCTCTTTAGGGCCTAGCCCGGTTTCTGCGATAAGTTTCATTGCTTCAAATAATTCTCTTGGGGTGTTTTCTGGAGCAGTTTCTTTGCGGCTGGCATCTAAGCGTCCGCGATATTGCAGTTCATAATCTGAATTATAACCAAAAAAATCCGGCGTGCAGACAGCGCCATAAGCTTTGGCAATCTGTTGTGTCTCATCCAGCAAGTAGGGAAAACTAAAACCCAAGTCCTCTGACCGCTTTTTCATATTTGCAAAGGAATCGGCGGGATAGCCAGCCGTATCATTGGACATAATGGCTACCGCTTCAATACCCAGCGTTTTAAGTTCCTTAGCATCTCTGACAATCCGGTCCTGCACCGCTTTGACATACGGGCAATGATTGCAGATAAACATTACCAACAGGCCCTTTTCACCCATGCATTGTTGCAATGACCACGAGCGCCCATCGATACCCGGCAAGTCAAAGTTGATGGCTTTTTTGCCAAAATCACAGCTTGGCGTTTCCAGTGCTACCATTTTTATACCTGTTTAAATGTATTTGTTACTGAAAAAGCACTGCAGCACTAATCACTAAAGCACTGAGCAGCATGGTCAATATTGTCAGGCGCTGATTGCTGGCCATTTGCTCACGTAACAAAATCAACTCTTTATGTTGCAGATCTGCCTGCTGTTTAGCATGAGTTGCATTATCCAACGCTTTATAAACCAAGGAAGGAATTTCCGGAAAATGCTCGACAAAGTCAGGAAACTGTTTGATCAATTTGTCGATTTTGGCTTTTGGGCCGATGCGCTCATGAAACCATTTTTCAAGAAACGGCTTGGCGGTTTGCCATAAATCCAGATCGGGATAAAGCTGGCGGCCCAGACCCTCGATATTTAGCAGAGTTTTTTGCAGTAACACCAGTTGCGGTTGAACGTGCATATCAAAGCGACGTGCAGTCTGGAATAAGCGCAGCAACAATTGGCCAAAAGAAATGTCTTTTAGCGGTTTTTCAAAAATGGGTTCGCAAACGCTACGTATCGCCGATTCGAACTCTTCTATTCGGGTCGATTCTGAAACCCAACCTGATTTGACATGATTTTCAGCGACTTTGCGATAGTCGCGATTGAAAAAAGCCAGAAAATTTTCTGCCAAGTAATGCTGATCCGACAAAGACAGCGTGCCGACAATACCAAAATCAACGGCGATATATTTATCCGGTAAATCAACAAAAATATTACCGGGATGCATATCGGCATGGAAAAAATTATCCCTGAAAACTTGGGTAAAAAAGATCTCTACGCCGCGTTCGGCAAGCGCTTTAAAATCAGCTCCGGCTGCCCTTAGCTCATCGATATTGCCAACCGGAATACCATGAATGCGTTCCATAACCAGTACTTTCTGGCGAGTTAACGGCCAGTGAATTTCCGGAATGTAGATCATCTCGGAATTTTCAAAGTTCCGGCGCAACTTGGAGGCATTGGCCGCTTCCCTGACCAAATCAAGCTCATCCAATGTTGTTCTTTCAAATTCGGCGACCACATCAACCGGACGCAGCCTTTTTGCGTCAACCCAAAAACGCTCGGCAAAACCGGCTAATTGATACAATAAACCTATGTCGGAGCGTATACGTGTTTCAATGTCTGGCCGTAACACTTTAACGACAACACTTTCACCGCTATGCAATACCGCCGTGTGAACCTGTGCAACTGACGCCGAGGCCAGAGGTTCCGGACTAAACTCGGCAAACGCCTCGCTAATAGACATGCCCAGTTCGCTTTCAATAATGCGACGGGCAATTTCATTGGCAAAGGGCGGAACCCTATCCTGCAGCTTGACCAGTTCATCGGCAATATCATCAGGCAACAAATCTTTTCTGGTAGATAAAGCCTGGCCGAATTTGACATAAATAGGCCCCAAGTCTTCCAGCGCTTTACGGATTCTAACGCCGCGGGGTTCATCCTTACGTTTAAGCCAATAGTTAGGAGATAAAACAGCTATATAACGAATGGGTCTGAATAAATGGGTTTTTAAGACAATCTCATCAAGACCATGAAAAACCAGAACCCAATTGATATGAATCAGGCGTAATAATAATTTAGGGTGAATCACGTATTTACCTTGTTTTGTTAGGTGTTAGTGCGATTAGGAATAAAAAATCAAATAACTCATCCATTGTCTGTCCGTATTTTCTCAAGGGGACTTTTTCAAAGCCAGCTTTGAACTCCCGATTGGAGCCCAAAGCTGGCTTTGGTTAAGAATAATTTATTGCGTAAAAATCAAGATAAAAGCAACAGTTCGAGTTGTTAAATTTTTGTCCCTTAAGTCCGCCTACTAAATATTTTCCAAGCGCTGAATTCTGCTTTGCAAGCGGTCAAAATCATTACGCAATTCATCAACCTGATCGAAAAAAATGGCCACTTCAGGCGCTGAGGGTAAATCGCGGGTTTCATCCTGTAAGAATTCGCTAGCATTCAATTTGAAGGTTTCCAGCGATTCTTTACTCCAGCTTTGACCGGCACGAAAAAAACCAGCAACTTTATGCGCGATGATGTCACCAGTGAAATGCGATAAATGTTCTTCCAGATCTATATCCAGTTTAGCGAAAAGCTCCTGGAATTTGCGACCCGTGTGCATATCGCCTTCAATCTTGACTTCGCCCGAGAACACCGAACGCATCGGTGTTGAACTCAAGCCCATCAAGCCCAAAGCCCATATTGAACCGGTCAGACGGGTATCGGGGTCGTCGGGAATTTGATCCAGACATTGAATGGAATCATTGCTCGGACACAGATAAATGGTTTCTGCGAAGGGCAAAACGGTAACGGCAATAACTTTTCCGGACAGTGGCGTTAAAAAATAGCCACTGTCCTGATCCAGCGCAAGATATTGATTAAGCGCAACTTCAAAGACACCGATCAGTAACGGTTTGATAGCCATCCTAGATTTTATAACCTCTGTGAACTGCGACAATGCCTTGCGTCATGTTGAAGTATTCACAGCGTTCAAGTCCCGCGTTTTCCATCATTTTTTTCAGCTCATCCTGTTTCGGATGCATGCGGATTGATTCGGCAAGATATCGATAACTTTCTTCATCTTTGGCAACAAATTTGCCAATTTTTGGCAGCAGTTTGAAAGAATAAAAATCGTAGACTTTTTCGGTGATTTTATCGACCGGATGCGAAAACTCCAGCACGATAACACGGCCACCGGGTTTAAGGACGCGGTTCATCGACCGCAGCGCCGCATCTTTATCGGTAACGTTACGCAAGCCAAAAGCAATGCATACGCAATCAAAAGTGTTATCTTCAAAGGGCAGGCATTCGGCATTGACTTGTGCGTAGCGGATATTACCGACCAAACCTCTGTCGATCAGTCGATCGCGTCCGGTACGCAGCATCTCTGAATTAATATCTGCCAAAACCACCTGGCCTTCCGGCCCTACCCGCTTTTCAAACAAGGTAGTTAAATCGCCGGTGCCGCCTGCCAGATCGAGCACTTGCTCGCCTTTACGAACATTGCTAAGTTGCACCGCAACCCGTTTCCAGATGCGATGAATGCCTAGCGACATCAGGTCATTCATGATGTCGTATTGTCCGGCAACCGAATCAAATACGCCGCGCACCAGATTGACTTTGTCTTCTGTGGCTACCTGTTTAAATCCAAAATGGGTGGTGTTGCTCATGATAGTACCTTTTTTAGAATATATCGTTCCTGGTTCAGACTATCATTCCCACGCTCCAGCGTGGGAATGATAGTCTGCAACGCTCTAGCGTTGCGTAAAAACGATGAAGTTAATTTTGTAGTGGTTCTTTATGCGTATGTCCGGCAGCTTCCAACTTATTCAGATAATCTGCCCATAAAGTTGTATATTCCGCGCCCAATTTATACAAAAAATCCCAGGTATAAATGCCACTGTTATGGCCATCGCTAAATACCGGGGCAATCGCATAATTGCCAACCGGTTTTATCTCGGTAATGGTGACGTCTTCCTTGCCAACCTGCAGCACTTCCTGACCTGGCGCATGACCAACTGCTTCTGCCGAAGGTGTAAATACCCGTAGATATTCGCAAGGCAATTTAAATACACTGCCGTTATCAAAACTGATTTCAACTACGTTAGAAACCTGATGTAACTTGACTTCAGTTGGATGGGTGTTGCTGGGTTTTGCTGTTAGGCGCATATAAATATTATGAGGCGAAAGGCTAAGGGCAAAAGGCGAAAGGTGGCATGTTTGCCTTTAACCTTTGGCCTTAGGTCTTGTTTTTACAGAATATACCGACTTAAATCCTCATCCTGAACAAATTCAGCCAGATGACCATCGACATAAATCGCATCAATCACAATTTCTTTTCCTGCCAGCTCCGGTGCATTGTAAGAAATGTCTTCCAGCAACCGTTCCAAAATAGTATGCAATCTTCTCGCACCTATATTTTCAGTAGTTTCATTAACTTGCCAGCCAAGTTCGGCAATGCGCTGAATACCGTCAGAAGAAAACGAAAGCGCCACGCCCTCGGTGCTTAACAGCGCAATATATTGTTCGGTTAACGAGGCATCCGGCTCTGTCAGGATACGCACAAAATCATCCGCTGAAAGTGCATCCAGTTCAACACGAATTGGAAATCGACCTTGCAGTTCTGGAATTAAATCTGACGGTTTGGTCAAATGAAAAGCACCCGAGGCGATAAATAAAATATGGTCGGTTTTGATCGAGCCATACTTGGTGCTGACAGTGGTACCTTCAACCAAAGGCAGCAAATCCCGTTGCACGCCTTCGCGCGACACTTCGCCACCGCCCAACTCTGAACGTTTGCAGATCTTGTCTATTTCATCCAGAAACACGATGCCATTTTGCTCTACCGATTCGACAGCACGCAACCTAATGTCATCTTCATTGACCAGTTTGGCAGCTTCTTCATCTTGTAAAACCTTCAGGGCTTTGTCTATTTTCATTTTGCGAGCGCGGGTTTTGCCCGAACCCAGGTTTTGGAACATGCCTTGCAATTGACTGGTCATTTCTTCCATGCCTGGAGGCGCCATAATCTCAACACCAACAGGGGAAAGATGCACATCAATTTCAATTTCCTTATCATCCAGCTGGCCTTCACGTAATTTCTTACGCATTTTTTGGCGAGTCGAGTCTTCAGTCTCGGATAACATGCCGCCATCCGCTCTCGGCAAAAGAATGTCCAGAATCCGGTCTTCGGCGGCATCAAACGCCTTATTTTCGACCTTTTCCATTTCTGTCGTGCGTGTCATTTTGACTGCCGTATCAACCAAATCACGAACAATTGAATCCACGTCACGACCAACATAACCGACTTCAGTGAATTTAGTCGCTTCGATTTTGATAAACGGTGCATTAGCCAGACGTGCCAGACGACGTGCTATTTCTGTTTTACCGACACCGGTGGGGCCGATCATTAAAATATTTTTGGGCGTAATTTCTTCGCGCAAGGCAGGATCAACCTGTTGACGCCGCCAGCGGTTACGCAATGCAATAGCGACAGAACGTTTGGCATTAGCCTGGCCTACAATATGTTTATCCAGTTCGCTTACAATTTCTTTGGGGGTCATTTGAGTCATGTGTTTATTCGTTAGGTTCAGCGTCGAGTTCTTCTATGCGCAGATTATGATTGGTATAAATACAAATATCAGCGGCTATATTTAAAGACCGTGTAACAATTTCACGGGCGCTAAGATCGGTATTTTCAAGCAAGGCACGTGCTGCAGCCTGGGCAAAAGCACCACCGGAACCAATCGCCATCAAGTCAAATTCGGGCTCGATAACATCGCCAGTCCCGGAAATAATCAATGACGTTTTTGAATCAGCAATCGTCAGCAACGCTTCCAGTTTTCGTAAGGCACGGTCAGTACGCCAATCCTTTGCCATTTCGACAGCCGCGCGGGTTAAATTGCCGCGATGCTTTTCCAGCTTGCCTTCAAAATGCTCAAATAAAGTAAACGCATCTGCGGTAGCGCCAGCAAAACCGGCGATGACTTTATCGTGATATAAACGGCGAACTTTGCGGGCATTACCTTTCATGACGGTATTGCCTAATGTGACCTGACCGTCGCCGCCGATCACAACTTTGTCGCCACGGCGAACAGAAAGTATGGTTGTTCCTCTAAACACTGTTTTAATATCCTAAATTAACAAATACATTAAAATCAATTTTACATGGTCTGAGCTTAAATGTGCTAAAAAATGAGAGTCTGATCATATTAAAGTCGTTGAGACGGTTTAGCTGCGATTCAGAAATATTATGCTACGCTGAACAAAACATTTAAAAACAAGGACACGCTAATGGACGCACTTAATCAAATATCAACAACCCTGGCCTTAACCATGGGGCTGGCGTGGGCCAGTGGCATTAACCTTTACGCAACATTGTTTACGCTGGGTTATCTTGCCACCACCGGCAATATCGATTTGCCGCCGGATCTGCAAATCGTTGCTAATCCACTGGTTATGGCAGCGGCTGGTATCATGTATTGCATCGAATTTTTTGCCGATAAAACGCCGGGCGTAGATACCGGTTGGGATGCTATTCATACATTTATTCGCATTCCTGCAGGCGCCATGCTCGCTGCCGGTGCGATAGGCGATTTAAACCCGGCAGTGGAATTAGCCGCAGCCATTATGGGCGGCACGCTTGCGGCTGGAAGTCATGTAACGAAAGCCGGAAGTCGGGTAATGATAAACACCTCCCCCGAACCCTTCAGTAACTGGATAGCCTCAATTAGCGAAGACATTCTCGTCATAACCGGCGTCTGGGCGTGCATAAATCATCCTGTGTTTTTTTTAATAGCGCTAGCAGGTTTTATAGTACTTATGATCTGGCTTTTGCCACGAATATGGACGGGCGTAAAAAAGGTGTTCGGCTTTATTGGCAGATTATTTAATAGTCAAAGTAATCCGGTCAATCAAAATCCCCCGCAATAAATCCACATTAGCTATTGACTGTCGGTAAGTATTCTAGTCTAATGGCCCTCTTTTGTAGTTCCGCCCAGGTAGCTCAGTCGGTAGAGCAGAGGACTGAAAATCCTCGTGTCGACGGTTCGATTCCGCCCCTGGGCACCACTGCAAAATTAGCAACATCTCAAAAATGCCCAGGTAGCTCAGTCGGTAGAGCAGAGGACTGAAAATCCTCGTGTCGACGGTTCGATTCCGCCCCT
>CANNLO010000086.1 GCA_947505055.1 Methylococcaceae bacterium
AATGATTCATTAAGACAAATGATACTAGCTTGTGAATACTTCAACTCGGTTACATTATCAAGAACTATAAATATCTGTAAAGCACTGTTCTCATTAGAGTTAATACTTGCACTACATTTAATATAAGTTAATAGATTACATTTATTACAGAATTCAGATTCACATTTATAGCCCGGACACTCCTGGAAAAATTGACATACCGGATAAAGAAGGGATGTTAAGGCGCATATATTTTCTAATTTGGTATCAAAAACCTGGTCTACTTTATTAGCTAAAAGACTTCTGAGAAACAAGTAATAATTATCCTGATCAGAAGAATGTATAAAACCGGCAAATTTCTGACCTATAAGCTCCGGCTTTGATCGCCCCAACAAAACTGATGTCGCAACATTACAATTCTCGATAACGCCGACTTCATTCAATGTAAGATAAGCGACTGGCGATAAATCATAAAGTTGCGCATAACTATCACGAGATACAATTAACTCTTGATGTACTCTGCTTAATTCCTCGTTCTGCATCTTTAGTTCAATTTGATGCGTTTGAAGATCAAACAACAGTCTTTTAATATCTTCAGCGGACATTAAATCAATATCGATTTGACTGTCTGATATTATCGAAACTGCATTTTCCAAGAGTTTATCCGATAATTTATTATCTTTATCGCCAGTATTGATAATTTTATTTTGTAATTTTCTCATGACCCATATCTGTTTCTATGATGCGGTGAATAAGATGAATTGAAAAGAATACACTTGCCATACTTCTAAAAAATCGTAGCATTACTTTAGCTTAATACCTTAAAAAGGCTAAACTTTATGTGCAGTTATGTTTGAAATTGGACGTTTAAAACAGATAAAACGGAATTTAGATCGATTAAATTGAAATATTAAAAAACCGGATATAATTATACCCATCAACCTCTGAAAATTGACAGCACAAATACATTTCGGTAGAAAAATATCTAGTGATTAGGCTTCTCCGCTTTAAAACTTGCCAGCCTTCCAAGGTAATAAGCAAGTCTTGGCCTATTTTAATAAGGCAATCAGCGCCTCCAATTTCTGTTTCTATAAGCCTTAATCACCGCCTAATAAATTACCCAAGCCACCTAAAATTGAACCTTCCTCTTGCTGCCTTCCCCCGCCTTGGGGTGCCGACGAAAGCATACGACCCGCCAAACGCGAAAAAGGTAAACTTTGCAACCAAACCGTGCCGGGGCCGGTTAATTTGGCAAAAACCAAGCCCTCGCCACCAAACAGCATAGTTTTTATGCCACCTGCCTGTTGAATGTCAAAATCAACACTGCCAGTCATCGCCGCCAGACAACCAGTATCGACATGCAAAACCTCACCCGCAACCAGTTCAATTTTTTTCAGACAGCCCCCCGCATGAATAAAGACCCATCCATCACCTTCCAACTTTTGCATAATGAAACCCTCACCTCCAAAAAGTCCCGTTAAAATACGACGTTGGAAGTGTATGCCAATTTGCACACCTTTTGCAGCCGCCAAAAAACTGTCTTTTTGACAAATCAGTTTACGGTCATAGTCTTTCAGGCTTAAAGCAAGAATGGTTCCCGGATAAGGCGCGGCAAAAGCCACTTTACCTTTGCACTGGGCAGTTTGGGTAAAAACAGTTATAAACAAGCTCTCATTAGTCAGTAAGCGCTTGCCTGCCCCTAGCAGTAAGCCCATAATCCCAGTTTGTTGCGAGCCAGAACCATCGCCGAAAATGGTTTCCATTTTCACAGCTTCAGTTTTATACATCATCGCCCCAGCCTCCGCGACTGCACTCTCTTGAGGATCCAGTTCAATTTCCACAAACTGCATTTCATGGCCGAAGATTTTATAATCAATGCCTTCTGTGACCGAAGCCTGCCCAAAGCCATGAGAAGACTGCTTATCAACTGCTACTGTGAACACAGGAACCGGTTGATTAAGCATGGGCAAACTCAGTGGTTTGGTTGACATCATCGACAAGGGTGTTGGTGGAAAAGGCGTTACCGCGTCTTTCTTTACCGGCCTGATTTCGGTTGCTTCATAAACCGTTATCCAATCAGATAAACCCTGACACCAACAATAAGCCCCCTGATGTTCACGGGCAAAATTCTTTGCATAATCTTGTGTATAAGGACCGCTGGTTACATTATCACAGGAAAAAAACCACTCGCTCATTGCCTTAGCCTCTATCAATTATTCTGAAAAAACTTATTATCTACAAAAACTCCAGAAAGTATAAACCACTGTAACTTTTAGCGCATTTTTAGCTGTTACTTACAATCCTTCTATCACTCATAAAATCTGTACATAACTATTTAAAGTGTGCAGTCAAAACCAGGTATCTTCCTTGACGGTAAAACGCCCGAAGCGCATAATTCAAATGAGATGAGCGATAAAGCTCATCGTATTTACCATAATTAACTACAAGAGATCAGAATATGACTAATAAATTTTTATTATCAATGACTATGATCGTGTCATTATCGTTTTTATCACGAGTATCTTTTGCTACAGATGAATGTAAAGATGATAAGGATTGAAAAGACGGTAACGTTTGTATTTTGGCGCTTACACCACATATATGTAAAGCACCTCAAGAAGCGGGAGCAGCCTGTAAACGTGAGGCAGTATGCGCATCTAAAAAATGTGAACTACCTGAAGGAAAAGAAATTGGAGCCTGCAAATAAAAGCCAGGTTTTTATACTAAATTATCTAAAAATTAACAATAAATATATAAATCCCTTGCCATAAAACTATAAATATAGTTTTATGGCAAGGGATTTGTTTGTTTTTAGAAATATAAGGCTTCAGTACTTATGCCATCCAAAAACTAAAACTCACCCTGTAAGCCATGCGTTTCCTCTGCCTTATCATTCTCATAATCATATCAATTCTTGAAATTGGGCCAATACCGATCACCCCTATTTTTTTATTTTGGGTGGTATTGTTTCGCCCTGTTTGGTTTTATGAATTGGTGCTTAAACTCTTTGGAAAAAACTAATTCACTCAATGTCACCCCTCCTTCGCTTCGACCAGGTATCGGTCACTGTTCAACAAAAAACACTATTAACCAATATTAACCTGGCTCTCTACAACGGTGACAAAGCCTTGTTATGCGGAAAATCGGGCTCAGGCAAAAGCAGCGTTCTTAGAACCTTACTGGGACTTCATCCCGTCACCTCAGGCACGATTTTCTTTCAAGAATCGGCTTTGACGCCATCCACTATTCAGAACATCCGCAGTTGCTCAGCTTACATTGGCCAAGAGCCAATTTTGGGCGCTGAAAATGTCCGTCAAGCCATGCTGTTACCGTTTCAGTTTAAATCACATCGCGACAGAAAGCCCAATGAAGATCAACTTGTTGAAGTACTAAACCGCCTGCAACTGCCCGCGACACTATTAAACCAAGAGAGCAGCCGAATTTCGGGCGGTGAAAAACAGCGAATTGCCTTGGCCCGTGGCTTACTGTTAGGTAAAAAATTATATCTACTGGATGAAGTAACCAGCGCTCTGGACACTGAAAGTAAACAAGCCGTTTTCGAGGTTTTATCTGATCCTGCGCTGACAGTACTCTCAGTCACTCACGACCCTGAATGGCTGGAACGCTGCACTATTATTTTTGAACTTGAAGCCGGCCGATTAATTCATGACAAGCACAATGAATACACTGGATATTGAACTTCCGAAAATGACACTGCTATATGGGTTGTCGTTACTACCGGTTATACTACTGTGGCTTATAGGTCTGCGCTTAACAAAAGATATAGTCATCAGCATTGTCCGAATGAGTATTCAATTAGCGCTGGTTGGCATCTACCTGAAAATGCTTTTCGAGCTAAATCATCCTTATCTCAACGGCTTATGGATATTAATGATGCTGCTTGTTGCAGATATAACCATTTTGAAACGGGCTGGGCTCAAAGTACGTTATTTTGCCCTGGCCACTTTTACTGCAGTCGCTTCCAGCATACTTTTCTCCACTGCATTCCTAGTAGTTTTGGTGATTCAGCCAACACTTTATTATGATGCTCACTATATTGTTCCTCTGGCTGGCATGATTCTCGGCAACTGCCTACAGGGCAATGTCATAGCACTGGAACGCTTTTATTCAGTACTAAGAAAAAACGAAAATGAATACGCAACCTTTTTGATATTGGGCGCGACTCGTTGGGAAGCGGTTCGCCCGTATTTTAAGGACGCAATCAAAGCCGCAATCAACCCCACTATCGCCGGCATGGGCACCATGGGATTGGTCTCATTGCCGGGTATGATGACCGGACAAATTCTCGGAGGTAGCGACCCCTGGCTGGCAGTAAAATATCAAATCGCCATTATGATCTGCATTTTTACCAGCACCACGATTGCCTGTATTATCAATTTAAAACTTAGTCTCAACATCGCTTTTAATGCGTTTGATGTTTTGAAAGACGAGGTAATGGCTAAACGCTAATTTTTTATCAATACCCATAATTAGCTTGAAATACACAGACTGCCTGATTGAATACCTACTGAAAACATGTAGTCAATCAACAATTAAAAATCAACTTTCCAACCCCAAGGAGATAAACCATGGCCAATAATCGAATCCCTGCCCTGCTTGCGGCATTAACACTATTGCTACCTGCCCTCGGACGAACCGAACCGGTTGGCTTGGATCGCCTTGAACACATCGTCGTAATTTACCTTGAAAACCGCAGTTTCGACAGCCTGTTCGGCCTATTTCCGGGCGCCAACGGCATCATAGGAATAAAAAATGCACCGCCACAACTGGATCAATACGGACGACCTTACAAGACATTACCACCGATTATGAACGGCAAATTTCTTGATAGCCGCTTTCCTGCCGACTTGCCTAACAACCCCTTCGATATTGCTCGCTATGTAAAACCCAACGAAACACATCCAGACCTCACCCACCGGTTTTTCATCCACCAGATGCAAATCAACAAAGGTCGCAATGACCGCTTCGCACAACTGTCTTCTGCAGGTGGCTTGACACTTGGGCATTACAACCTTTCAGGAACTGCACTTTGGAACTACGCCAGCGAATTTACGTTGGCCGATAATTTTTTTCAGGGCGCTTTCGGTGGCTCGTTTTTAAATCATCAATGGTTAATCTGTGCCTGCACGCCAGAGCTTAAAGACGCACCGCCGGAACTTCGCCAATGGAAAACCGATCCGGCAACCGGCCGACCAGTCGGTGATCCCAGTGTCACTGAAGATGGTTATGCTGTGGGTACCCTTCAACCCAATTTTTCGCCTTTTGATCCTGCCCATTCGGAAAACAGGTTACCCCCTCAATATCACACTACCATCGGCGATCGACTGTCAGACAAGAAAATATCTTGGGCTTGGTATGCCGGTGGTTGGGACGACGCTGTAGCTGAACGAAAATCAGGAGATAATTTTCAATACCATCATCAACCTTTTGTGTATTTCGCAAATTATGCGCCAGACAGCCCGGCGCGAGCTGAACATTTAAAAGATAAAAATCAGTTATTTTCTGATCTGAAAGGCGATTTTCCAAAGGTGGCTTTTTTCAAACCGGTGGGCAATAAAAATCAGCATCCAGGTTATTCGACCATTTTAGAGGCGGACCACGAAGTCAAAGAAGTGGTTGAAGCTATTCGCAACAGCACAATTTGGCCTAGCACTGCTATTATCATCACTTATGATGAATACGGCGGCTTTTGGGATCATGTCGCTCCACCAGAAATTGATCGCTGGGGACCTGGCACCCGGATTCCTGCCATCATCGTTTCGCCGTTTGCGAAGAAAGCTTATGTGGATCACACCCTCTATAATACGACCTCGATTCTGAAATTAATCGAAAACCGCTACAACCTGGTACCACTCACCAGTCGCGATGCCCAAGCCAATGGCTTACAGGGAGCTTTTGATTTCGACCAGTAACTGTTTGATTTTGTAATAAATATAATGACCGAAATATTAACGGGTATTTTATTTACAATCCTAACAAGGACAGCTAATGTCAAAATAATTTAAAGCTCCGCTTCCTCCTGCCCCGTAAACAATTATTACTCGCTGATGCCGTTGCGGGCTTATCGGTTGCCTTTATCTTGTTACCTGAGGCTGTCACCTATGCAGCCATTCTTCATGGCTTCTCGTTTGCGTTGGCACTAACCATCATTATTAAACAATTGCCGATCATCCCGGGTATTAAAGTTCACTCTGCCGAGCCATTTCAAATTATCGTTGAGTTATTGGTTCACGCCCAGGACTAGGCAGTCTGGAGCACTTTCATCGGTTGTTGTGCACTATTGTTATTATGGCTACTGAACTGATTTGCCAATCCACTATCAGACGCTAATTAATCTCATGATCCTGGCTATATTTCTCATAAAAAAGTGCTGCCGGCATTGGGCGCGCTATAGCATAACCTTGACCATATTCACAGCCCAAAGCCTGAAGAGCATGAAAATGTTCCATACTTTCGATCCCCTCCGCGACCAAACTTAGCTCGAAAGCCTTAGATAATGCAATAACACCCTTAACAATAGCGTTATCACCTTTATCGACCAACATATCACGCACAAATGTCTGGTCGATCTTGATCGTGTCAACGGGTAAATGGTGCAAATAAGTAAGCGAAGAATACCCGGTACCAAAATCATCCAGAGAAAAGAATGCCCCAAGAACACGACAGGCCTTTATAGTCGTAGCCACGGTAGCAACATCCTCAAGCGCCGCTGTTTCCAATATTTCGATATGTAATCGACCAGCGGGCAAGCCAGGATAACGGGTAAAAGCCTGTTCCAGATAATTTAAGAAATTATCTGATTGTAAATGACAAGCGGCTATATTTACTGAAACGTTAACAGAAAAGCCTTTTTTGCTCCACTGAATAAGTCGAGACAGCGCCGAATCGATAACCCATTCACCTACCCTAATTTCAAGCTCAGAGTTACGGATATCATTCAAGAACTCACCTGGCAGTAGTAAACCGCGTTCAGGATGATTCCAGCGAATTAAGGCTTCGGCTCCAACAACCTGCCGCGTGGACAAATCAACTATGGGTTGATAATAAAGTTCAAACTCATTGTTATCCAAGCCTTGCTGAATGCGCAACATAGCTTCATGGTAGTCCTGATGTTGCTGGTCAAACATAGGATCAAAAAAATGGAACCGATTCTTTCCTGATTGTTTTGCCACATACATAGCCTGGTCGGCATGACGCAACAGCTCATCTGAATCCTTATTATCACTTGGAAAAATACTGACACCGATACTTGTGGTAAGAGAAACTAATTGATCTTCAATGAATATTGGCATGGCAACAGCTTCATGTATTCGCTTTAAGGTGACAATACATTCTTCCAGATGATTTAAACCCGGAAGTAATACCACAAACTCATCCCCACCTAATCGGGCGACAGTATCACCTTCACGCAGAATTTTACCTATACGCCGGGCAATCTCAATCAATACATAGTCGCCAACTTGATGCCCAAAATTATCGTTAACCGGTTTGAAACCATCAATATCAAGATAGCAAACACCCAACATGGTCTGTTCCCGCTTGGCTTGAGCAATAGCCTGCTTCATACGGTCTGCCAACAAAACACGGTTGGGAATTGAGGTCAAAGCATCATGGTGAGCAAGATACTCCAATTGCTCTTCATGTTGTTTTAACATGCTGATGTCGGAGGAAATACCAACATAGTGCGTTACCATACCCTGACTATCAGTAATTGCAGAGATGCTCCTCAATTCAGGATACAACTCGCCCGCCTTATTTCGATTCCAGAGCTCACCACTCCAATGTCCTGTCGAAATAATTGACTGCCACATTGCCTCAAAAAATGACTGATCATGATAACCGGATTTTAAAAATCTTGGGTTTTTGCCTAACACTTCTTCATTCGAATAGCCGGTCAATCGCGTGAAAGCAGGATTGGTATCAAGAATATTAACTTGAGCATCCGTAACCATGATACTTTCCATCGCGTTTTCAAAAACGATAGATGCCAGATTTAACTTGCCCTGCGAATGTCGAATCAATAATTGATTTTTGACGCGCAATAAGGTAAGTGCGGGGCTAATAGGCTTGGTGATGTAATCTACAGCACCCATTTGGAGAGCATGGACTTCGGATTCACTGTCGATTACCGCTGTCACAAAGATCACTGGAATATCACTGGTAAGTCTATTGTCTTTTAACTGTTTTAAGACATCATAGCCATTCATATCAGGCATATTGATATCAAGCAAGATTAGATCAGGCCTTGGTGAACGCTGAGCAATATCTAATGCTCTATAGCCATTTCCAGCCACTTTTACCTGATAATCCTGACTAAGCAATGAAACCAGTATTTCCTGATTCGAGCGAATATCATCAACGATCAAGATGATAGGAATTTGAAAGTTACAATTAGGTGTATTAACTTTTATCATTCAAAACTGCTAATATTTTTCTTGCTGGTGGGTAATCAGTATTAAGGATGTATTGGTACATATCTTGAAATTCCGGCAAACTGTCATCCGGGATAAAAAACTTCAATCTTTGTAGCAGATGTTCGCCGATAAAGCTATCCTTGGCAAGTAAATCATCCAGTTCAGCAATAAGCTGATTAAACGTCATTTCATCACCCACAGTGCCAACGAGAATATCCAAGTCATCCGGTATCGCTGTAAGGGTAGAGAAAATTCTGTTAAAACTGTCATTCCATTTATTAAATATAAGCTCATCAACCTTTCCTTTTAAAAGCTGAGTCTCAAGCACAACACAAGCCAGATGAAACTCTCTGGCACCCAGGTTACCAGCAGTGCCTTTAAGTGTATGCAAACATTTTTTTGCATCACTCAATTCGCCATTATTAATTTTGGTGCTGATAGCCAAGGCATCGCTGCCAATTTGCTTGCGAAAATCGATCAGCAGAGAAATGAATTGTTTTTGTTTGCCGGTAAAAATAGTGATGAGCTCACTAATATCAAAACCTGGCAAACTGCTTATAAGTTCAGACCAATCCTCGCTGCTTTCCAGAAGATCGGGCACCTTTTTAAGTTCTTCAATATTCGGTTTATACCAGCGTAATAAAGAATTTATCAAATCTACCGGATTGATTGGTTTGGCGACATGATCATTCATTCCTGCATCAAGGCAGTCCTTTCGGTCACGTGGCATTGCCGAAGCCGTCATTGCAATAATCGGCAAATGGTTACAATCAGACAATTTACGAATTTCACGGGTAGCCTCAAAGCCATCCATAACAGGCATTTGCAAATCCATCAGCACTGCATCAAATTTCTCTTTCCGTACCCAGTTAATTGCTTCAACACCATGACTGGCAATACTCACTTGCAGTCCGGCATTTTCAAGAAGCTCAGTAGCTACCTGCTGATTTAATTGATTATCTTCAACCAATAGGATTCGTGCATTCTTGAGTGGTCGTGCAATTTCGTAAACATCAATCTTTTTCTCAGGAAGCTGATAACCTTTACTTTGCTGATGATAAGCATGAAGGATAGTATTTAGCAGACTTGAAGGAATCACAGGCTTATTCAAGATTGCATCCAGATGAACCGACATACCATCGGCTTGACTGAGTAGCTCATCCTTACTGTGAGCTGTTACCATAATGATTATAGGCAGTAGTTTCAGCTTCTCCTCTGCTGCCTGTTGCGCCAACTGACAAGTAAGTTCCAATCCGCTCATACTCTTCATCTGCCAATCTACCAAGAGCAGATCAAACGGCGAGCCAACTTGTTCAGCTTGATGGATTTTGTATAAAGCCTCTTCAGCAGATAATGCAGTCTCAACCTTCAATTGCCAGGATTCGAGAATACCTTTAAGAATAACGCAAGAAATTTCTTGGTCATCAACCACCAGTACACGGGTATCTTTAAGGTGATAACTATCCAGATTCCAATTATATGACTGCCCCTTGGTACAGGGGACTGAAAATGAAAAAGTGCTGCCTTTACCTGCTTTGCTTGACGCAGTGATACTCCCACCCAACAACTCAACTAATTGCTTGCTAATCGTTAAGCCAAGCCCAGTACCGCCATACCTTCGGGTCGTCGATGAATCCGCTTGACTGAATGCTTCAAAGAGATTTTCAATAATATTCGGACTGATGCTAATACCCGTATCGGTCACTGTTAATCGTAACATTAAATCGTTATCAGCACTTTGCTCCGGCTCCATTCGAATATGAATTTGGCCTTTAGGCGTGAACTTTATCGCGTTGCTAAGCAGATTGGTCAGTATTTGCTGGATACGCAAGGGATCACATATCAAAGTCATTGGCATTTCAGGTGCAATATCCAAAAATATTTCTATGCCTTTATTTTCAGCCATTACTGTAAACAAATCGGACACGCCCTGTAGCATAACAACAGGATCAAACTCGATATGTTCGATATTTATTTTTCCGGCTTCTATTTTCGACAAATCCAAAATATCATTAAGGATTTTTAACAAAGCTTCTGAAGATTTGTGAATATTTTGCAGATAATCACGCTGTTTAGGCGTTAACTTTGTTTCTGTCGCCAAACGGGTCAACCCGATTATAGCATTTAGCGGTGTCCGAATTTCATGCGACATATTGGCAAGAAATATCGTTTTACCGTGGTTTGCTTCTTCGGCAATCTGCTTTGCCAAAAGTAATTCACTCTCCAGTTGTTTACTCTTGGTAATATCCCTGGCAATTTTTGACGCGCCGATAATATTGCCCCTATTATCGATAATAGGTGATATCGATACAGAAACGTCAATCAGTGCACCGTCCTTACGAACTCGCACAGTTTCAAAATGTTCAACACGCTGAGCATGACGGATTTGTTCCAGGAAAAAATGTTCCTCGCTAACACGTCCAGGAGGAAATATCTTGAGCATGGATGCTCCGATCATTTCCTTGGCAGTGAAGCCAAACAACTTTTCAGCACTGGCATTCCAGCTAACAATTGTTCCATCCAGAGTCTTACTGATGATTGCATCGTCCGAGGACTCTACAATAGACTCATAATAATTACTTATATTCAAAATTAATACTTTAGTTTAAACGCCTTATTAATAAGAGACATTTTAACGCACAATCCCCTGACATTTCAGCGTTTATCACAGTATTTGATTGCACCCAAGATTTCTTGCCTCAATAAATAAATTGTATTGACTCCATTTAAACACAAACAATTCAACAGAGACTGGAAATCATCAAAAACATCCAATCGCAGAAATCACAAAAGAAGGGGGGGCTTTATCCTTGATATTTTGAAGATCAAAAAAAAATAATAAATGAACAAAAACACATCACTGCGCTTAAAGAATGAAATTCGAGTAGAGAACTCGATTTTCTGGCAATTATTTATGCCTGGGGATTTATTTTTTAGGTATTTTTATCGATTCTGCGAAAGAAATTCGGCGTTAAAATAGAATTATGAGCAGTTTTACTATGATCAGTTTCGGGGTAATCCAACGTAAAATGCAATCCACGACTCTCTTTACGTTGCTGTGCGCAACGGATAATTAATTCAGCAACGATGACCAGATTTCGTAGTTCCAATAAATCACTGGTAACACGAAAGTTACTGTAATATTCGGCGATTTCATTTTTAAGCAATTCCACCCGACTTAGAGCCCTACTTAAACGCTTATCGGATCTGACAATGCCTACATAGTCCCACATAAAACGACGTAGCTCATCCCAGTTATGTGAAACAACAACTTCCTCGTCGGAGTCACTTACTTTTGATTCATCCCATTCAGGAATGTGCGGAGGAGGTAAGATGCGTGGAAGTTTTTCCAAAATATCCTCACAAGCTCTTTCCGCAAACACCAAACATTCCAATAAGGAATTACTGGCCATACGATTGGCTCCGTGGAGACCGGTACAAGCAACTTCACCTACAGCATAAAGGTTAGTAATGTCAGTGCGAGCACGACTGTCGGTTAAAACACCGCCACACGTATAATGAGCAGCTGGAACAACAGGAATGGGTTGTTTAGTGATATCAATATCAAACTCAAGGCACTGCTGGTAAATCGTAGGGAAATGTTCAAGTATGAATTGTTCAGATTTATGGCTTATATCCAGATAAACACAGTCTATACCACGTTTTTTTATTTCGTGATCAATAGCTCTGGCGACAATATCCCGAGGTGCTAGTTCCAACCTAGGATCAAAATGTTGCATAAACGATGAGCCATCCGGCAAAATCAATTTACCGCCCTCGCCTCTTACCGCTTCACTGATCAGGAACGATTGAGCCTGTGGATGAAAAAGGCACGTCGGATGGAATTGCATAAATTCCATGTTGCTGACACGACAACCTGCTCGCCAGGCCAACGCGATTCCATCACCCGTTGAACTTTGCGGATTGGTACTATAAAGATAAGCTTTGCTTGCACCACCAGTAGCCAAAACCACAACACGGGCAGCAATAGTTCTGACCTGCTGTTTTTTTGAATCCAGTACATAGGCACCCAAAATCCGTTTTGAGGGAAGTTCTTCATCCACTTTATTTGAGCTGGTTATTAATTCCACCACATTATGATGTTCAAATAACTTAATATTGGCATGTTCCTGAGCACGCTCAATCAAGGATAATGAGACCGCTTTACCTGTTGCATCTGCGGTATGCACAATGCGTCGGTGGGAATGCCCGCCTTCCTGATTTAAATGCAGTTGAACTTCCCCAAAGGCATTTTGTTCCTCAGTAAAGACGACACCCTGCGCCCTAAGCCAATCAATGGAACTCTTACCCTGTGTCACCGTCAACCTGACAATTTCAGGATCACAAAGTCCGGCACCGGCATCCAAAGTATCGTCAATATGCGACTCAATCGAATCATCAGCACCAAACACTGCCGAAATGCCTCCTTGCGCATAATAGGTGCTAGCCGTAGTCAGGGCAAACTTTGACAATACCGCAATATTTAATGATTGCTCAGCCAGTTTAAGTGCCAAACTCAGGCCAGCACCGCCGCTACCAATTATGAGTACATCGAAATTTTGGGAATAAGTCATCAGTTTAAGGCATTCAACGAGCTAATTAATACGAAGTTAATGGGTAAAGTGGCATAGTTGTTGTTGTTTATGGATAATAAAGCTTTTTAGAGTGATAGCAATTTTTTTGTAATAATTTTGTAATTATTCTTCAGGGAGAAAAATAGTCGCCAGATGACACTAACTTGACAGGGAAACACCTATTGAACAAAGTTTTCTTCATAAAGAGATTAAAACCGAAGCACTTAAAGATTTTAAATCACTTAAAATCTGTTCAAACCGGGTCATTTTTTGATTATTTTTCGAAGCGCTAGAGAGTTACATTTCGTTAAAATGTATTAAACAGAGGTTTTTTATGCTCAAAAAAATTAAGTGGTGTTTTTTTCTTATTGCTTTGTTCAATCAAAGCGCATTCGCACAATTACCGGATTTTACCGAGATGGTAAAAACCAATGGCGTTGCAGTAGTTAATATCAGTACTACGCAAAAGGCTCAACCCCAAGCCGAAAATACCCCCGAACAACAGCAACAGTTGCCAGAGGGCATGCCTCCAGAAATGGAAGAATTTTTCAAACGTTTTTTAAATGAACAAGGCGGTGGTAATGTTCCAAGAGATACAGCTTCCTTAGGTTCTGGCTTTATTATCTCTGCTGATGGTTATATTTTAACCAATCATCACCTAGTAAAAGATGCGGATGAAATTGTGGTTAAATTTTCTGATCGTCGTGAACTTTTAGCTAAAGTCATCGGCTCTGACGCCAGGACCGATGTTGCACTCATAAAAGTCGACGCAAAAAACCTTCCCGCAGTAACAATTGGTGAACCCAATAAACTACAAGTCGGTGAGTGGGTGCTGGCGATCGGTTCACCCTTTGGTTTTGAGCAGTCAGTAACAGCGGGTATCGTCAGTGCAAAAGGCCGTAGTCTTCCGGGTGGAAATTACGTGCCGTTTATTCAAACCGACGTAGCCATCAATCCGGGTAATTCGGGTGGTCCTTTGTTTAATATGGAAGGTAAAGTCGTAGGAATAAACTCCCAGATTTACAGTCGTACCGGTGGCTTTATGGGGCTTTCGTTCTCCATCCCAATGGATGTAGTAATGAATGTTGTCGACCAGATAAAAGCGACAGGTAAAGCTTC
This sequence comes from Methylococcaceae bacterium, assembly GCA_947505055.1. The sequence goes on from CANNLO010000086.1 coordinate 14,108, forward strand.
GCACGGCTGGCTTGGCGTACAAATTCAGGACGTAACCAGAGAACTGGCTGAAACTTTTGGTATGAAAAAACCGCAAGGCGCTTTGGTATCCAAAGTATTGCCGGGCAGTCCTGCTGAAAAAGCCGAATTGCAGATTGGTGACATCATCACCGAATTTAACGGCCAGCAAATTGAAACGTCTGGCGATTTACCGCCCATGGTTGGCATAACGCCGATCAATGACAAAGCTACCTTAAAAATTATCAGGCAAGGTGAGACTAAAACGCTTGAGTTTAAAGTCGGGTTATTACCGGATGAGGTTGATAAATTGGCCGACGCTAAAACTGCGCCCAAGCTGCAACATAACCGATTAGGCGTAAATGTTGTTGATTTAACCAACGCCCAAAGAGAAGCCTTGCAAATCCCTAAAAATGGCGTTTTGGTACAGGATGTTGCCAAAGGCACTGCCAAAGAGGCAGGGATTCAACGAGGCGACGTGATTTTACGTATCCAGAGCAATCCTATCCATGATGCCGCT
>CANNLO010000087.1 GCA_947505055.1 Methylococcaceae bacterium
TACTTCTACTTTTAGCTCACCGCGTTGTAAATACTCACGGTTCACATCGGTAATTTCCAACTCACCACGGGGCGATGGCTTGAGGTTCTTAGCAATTTCGATTACTTGATTATCGTAAAAATATAACCCCGTAACGGCATACCTTGATTTAGGGTTTTGGGGTTTTTCTTCTAGACTAATGGCTTGGCCTTGTGCATTGAATTCAACCACACCGTAACGCTCCGGATCACTCACTGGGTAAGCAAATACTGTAGCACCGTGAGTCATTTTTGCAGCGAGTTGTGTTTTGTGAGCTAGCTCATGACCGTAAAAAATATTATCGCCTAATACCAATGCGCAACTATCGGTACCAATAAAATCTTCACCAATAATAAAAGCCTGAGCCAAACCGTCTGGTGAGGGTTGTACGGCATATTGAATATCCATACCCCACAAACTGCCATTGCCTAACAATTGCTTAAAGCGAGGAGTATCTTCCGGCGTGGAAATGATCAGCACCTCACGAATGCCTGCCAACATCAGCGTAGTGAGTGGATAGTAAATCATTGGCTTGTCGTACACAGGCAACAGTTGCTTAGAAACCACCTCCGTAACTGGGTATAACCGTGTGCCAGACCCACCAGCTAAAATAATGCCTTTCATGCTAAATTTCTCCGAATTGTATAATTTGTTTTACATATAGCATATAAGCATATAAGCATATAAGCATATAAAATCTATTAAATACGTATTTCATATTAAAATACTGATGAAGTTCCTATCAAATATATTTATGTGGTGTGCATCTAATTAAATTAATAAATATCTATTATGAAAATAAATTATCTTAAAGCAGTATCAATCTCAACCTTTCCTATAATTCTTTTAATCATACCCCAAACTGCTTTAGCATACCTAGACCCAGGTACAGGTAGCATGCTTTTACAGGGACTAATCGCACTGATTGCTGGAATTGTATCGACTGGAGCGATTTATTGGCGACATATGAAAGATTTCGCCCGAAAAATATTTCGCATGAATAGCAAATCAAAACCATCAAATGAATCTGATTAGAGTATCTGAAAATGTCTAACATTAGACATCCCAGCTCATATCGAGACCCTAAAGGATACGTATTACGTTCAGGTGGTCGTATTTTTAGATTGATTGAAGACTCAGCTTTAAATGATTTTAAAAACCTACAATCTTCAGGCATTCTAGATAAACTGTCATCTTTAGGCCATATCGTCGCTACTTGGAAAGTCAAAGCAGAGGATACTCCATCCGAGATTACGGACAGTCTAACAAATAATCCACATCTTTTAGTAGAGCATGAATTTATCCCTTTTATTTCTTACCCATATGAATGGCCCTTCGCATTACTGAAAAAGGCAGCAATACTTTATCTAGAGCTTTATCTTGAATTACTTGAATCTAATTTTGCGCTGTCTGATGGATCTGCTTACAACATACAATTTATTGGGACTAAACCTATATTCATTGATATCCTATCTATTTGCCCTTATCGCGAAGGAGAATATTGGGCTGGATACAAACAATTTTGTGAGCAGTTTCTAAATCCGTTACTACTTACTTCTTTAAATGGTGTTGCTCATCAAAGCTGGCTTCGGGGAAGCCCCGAAGGCATTCCTATCGAAGATATGGCAAAAATACTTCCATTACATTCAAAACTCTCTTGGAGAGTACAACTGCATGTTCATCTCCACGCAAAAATGTACCTCAAAAGCCTAAGTGAGAATTACACAGAACAAACCTCTAATAGTATACAAAAATATAAACCAATGCCTAAATCAGCATTGATTTGGCTTCTCAAATCATTACGCACATGGATTTCCGAGCTCAATCCTAGAGCGAAAAAACACACGCTATGGAAAAATTATGAGCAGAATACATCCTATGATCAATTGGAAAGAGAGTCGAAGCGCGAATTTATAAGTCGGTATGCAAATCAAGTTAAGCCCCAAGAGGTACTTGATATTGGTTGCAACACTGGTAACTACAGTCAAATTGCACTTGCATCGGGCGTAAAACGTGTAATAGGTATCGATTTTGACCATGGTGCAATTGATATTGCAGTTGCAAGGTCAGACGACCAAAAAATCAATTTATTACCTTTGATTATTGATGCAATGAATCCAAGTCCGAATCAGGGTTGGGCTCAGAGAGAATGGCTGGGATTTAGCGAAAGAACTAATGCTGACGGGCTATTAGCTCTTGCTTTTCTACATCACATTATTATTGGCAAAAACGTACCTATCGAACAAGCCATCGAATGGCTAGTTACACTCGCACCTTCCGGTGTAATTGAATTTGTTCCAAAAAATGACCCCATGGTAAAACTTTTATTAGCAAATAGAGTAGACATTTTCCCTAAGTACAATATTGAATTTTTTCGCAATGAATTATCTCGACATGTATCAATCATAAACGAGCTTGTGATATCAAGTTCCGGAAGAACATTATTCGAATTTAAGCGATGAAGCTACATTTTATAGTTAACAAATCAACAAGAATCTCGTTAATAGGCTTCTCGCTAATCTGCGCTTGGACTGGTGTACTATTTATTCAAAATAATTCAGCCCACATAGCATGGTCTAACTTTCACAATCAGGTATTAATATTAATAGCACTTTGTGGACTAGTATGGCTGGCAGGCATGTTTCTTGCAATTGTGCCAATGTGGATAAATGCCCGCTGGTCAATTCCACGAGCACTCTGCGTATACACTATTGGGATTTTTATTATTTTTTCACACGAAGCGATTCGTTACTGGCTAAAAGAAATATATCACTACAATAACAATTCTTCCGAAGTAATATATCTACTTATTGTTACTGGGTCTCTGGTCTTAACATGGCTGATATCAAGCTTCGAACCAAGTAGAGTTGCGATTAGCATCACGAGTGCTTTTCTAATACTATTTTCTTTAGTTTCGATAGGGAAAATTTCTGGCGATCATGTTATTCATTTGTTCCAGAAAACTCGCGATATAACAACTAAAGAAAACATGGTAGAGCATACATTCTCCAATGAAAATGTATATTACATAATTCTAGATGCCCATGGAGGCGCCAATGCGCTCAAGAAATACCTAAACCACGACATCACACCGTTCATAGAAAAAATGAAAGGTATTGGCTATACACACATTAATTTGGCAAGAGCAAACTACACAGTTACTCATGTTTCTCTAGCAGCCACATTAAATGCACGTTATATCCTAAATGAGAGTTCTAGAAGATACTTAGACCGAGGTGATTTTTACCCCGCAATTTTTAATAAAAAAGAAATGCCCAGTACAGTAAAAATATTTCAATCCCATAACTACAACTTCATACATATTGGCAATAGCTGGGCTCCATGCCAACTCAGTGGTGGCGTTTCATGTATCACTGGGATTAATGAATCTTCGCTATTAGAGAGTGTCATTACGGCGTATTTCAATCCCACTAGAATTATTTCATTAATTGAACACATCTTACCAAGAAACTCTATCATTGAGTATGATGCTTTAACGCCATTTTCACGAACGATTAGAGAGATAAAATCTCTTAAGAAATCGTCCTTTGTTCTTATTCATCACCTCATTCCACATGAACCTCTTAATGAAGACTGTTCTCGTTATAGCGGAGAAATGAGTGAAATTAAATATAAAAATTCAGTAACTTGTGTGGACAACTCAGTATTGCAGGTTGCGCAACAAATTGAAAAAATAGATCCTTATGCAATTGTAGTCATTCAAGCGGACCATGGCAGCGATTTTCATGTTGACTGGAAATCTCCCCTTGCAAAATGGGATAGCTCTGCTATAGACGAGCGTACTAGCATCTTAAATCTAATTCATGTTCCAAAACCTTGTCAGAAATGGGTAGTTTCAAATCTTTCCCCAATAAATACTATGCGACTAGTTTACGGGTGTCTTGAAAGACGAAAACCAGATTATCTTATTGAACGAACTTATTTAACCGCTTATGAAACATCACCAGATTTTGGTTTTGTTAGAGAAGTAGCAGTACAAAGCAATTAATACAAAAATAAAGGTTCATACTTCATCTCAGATTGGAAAATTTATTAGCGCAGACTGCCTAATAAAAGCTGATCGCACTTATTTCGAAATACAAACAAATTTTTTATTAGCTTTAGAGAATTAAATCTAGCCAAACTTACCAAGAAAAATTAAGACTCAGAAGAATTGTGACTTTGCGAAACAAAATCAACAATTTCTTCAGTCGACTGATAACCATCTATCACTTCCAATAAAATATCTCTGATTCTTTTACTATCAAACAGTCTAATTGCCTCGTCTAATTGTAGTAACTTTTCTTGTATATATTCCCATTGCAATTCAATTTCTTCAGCCCTACTTATCAATGGATGAGCCGTTTTTGATACATTATCGCCAATGAGCAATTCTTCGTAAAGCTTTTCACCTGGTCGTAACCCAGTATATTTAATCTCAATATCCCCATAAGGATTATTATAATCCTTTACTTTTAGACCACTTAAATGAATCATTCGACATGCCAAGTCAATGATTTTTACGGGCTCACCCATATCCAGTACAAATACGTCTCCACCTTTCCCCATCGAACTGGCCTGTATCACCAATCCAGCCGCCTCGGAAATTGTCATAAAATATCGATTTATTTCAGGATGCGTCACAGTTACTGGTCCGCCAGTAGAAATTTGTTTAGAAAACAGAGGTACTACCGAACCTGAAGAACCAAGCACATTCCCAAACCGCACCATACAATAACGTGTCACACCACCTTGGCGCGCATACGCCTGAAGTATAAGCTCAGCAAAACGCTTACTTGCTCCCATTACATTCGTAGGTCGCACTGCTTTATCTGTTGAAATTAAAACAAAAGTTTCTACGCCTGCGATTCGAGCAGCCTCAGCAGTGCGCCATGTGCCAAATACATTATTCCGAACGCCTTCAATTAAGTTGTGTTCAACCAATGGAACATGTTTATATGCCGCTGCGTGATAAAGTGTTTGCACACCAAATCTTAGCATTACTCGCTCTAGCATACTTTGCTGAGTAACCGACCCTAAGATTGGTACTATCTTAATAGCACATCCCAAGCCTATATTTAATCCTTTTAATTCTTGATCTATTTGATATAGAGCAAACTCTGACATTTCGAACAACACCAAAACTTTTGGACTCACCATCAAAATTTTTCTACATAATTCCGATCCAATCGAACCGCCTGCACCAGTCACCATTACAACTTTATTTTCTATACATTCTTTAAGTAAATGATCATATGGAATCACCCTATCTCTGCCCAACAAATCTTCAATTTCAATTTCACGAAGTTCATCAATTTTTGCAGATCCACTTACTATGTCGATTAAATTCGGAACTGTTTTAATTGGAATACTAAATAACTCTAATTCTAAAATAATTTCTTGCCGACGATTCTTTGAGATTGAAGGCATAGCAAGTAATATTAAATCAACCTGCAAACCATTACTAAGCATCTGCATGAATTGAGTCAAAGAATATACTAGAATTCCATTAACTTCACAGCCTTGCAGATTCTTATTATCATCAATAAATCCTTTAATCTTAGAGCGCTTATCTTTTTGCAAAGCCTGGGCTAACTTAGCACCGGCTTCTCCTGCCCCATAAATTACAATCTGATTACATACATTTTGTTTGGACGGATAATAATGAAAAAAGAATAAACTCCACACTAAGCGACTAGTTATAATGTAGATTAAAGCTGTTGCCCAATAAATAATGTACGTTGTCTGATCATGAAGGCCAAGCCCAAGAAACCACTCAATAGACACAAGTATTAAACTTGTCAGCGTGACTGATTTAAAAACAACTATCATGATTTGATCTGCCATATGACGAATGACTGCCTGATACAGACCATTCGCATATAACAGCAAAACTCCCAATATAGATGCAAATAATAAAGTAGTTTGAAAATTATCAATTGCAGGCCACAGTTCTCCATGACGAAGGGCTATAGCTGACCACATTGCCACCGGCAACAATAATAAATCTACTGCAACCATAATCAACTGCTTTACCTTTCTGGGTAAAGAGACCAGTTTCATTCCTATTTTTTTCAACTTTGCATCCAAAATCACTTCACCTTATCTCTATGTCTAATGGAGAATATCATCCAATATACTCGTCAGATGCACCCAGATTAATACTTAAAACCTTTGATGCAAAAAAGCCTTTCAGGTTAATATTCCTTTAGCTTGAAGCAAAGTGCTATATTCTTCTACAATCTGCTCATTAACTATTCTTGCATCAAAAATTGCTAAAGCACGTTGCTTTGCTGCCTCACCCATTTTTTTTCGCAACATCTTATCAACCAAGAGAATCTCTAAAGCTTTAGTCAATTCTTCAACATTTCGAGGCGGCACTAATAATCCCGTTACACCATGTACTACTGCATCTGATAAACCATAAATGTCAGATCCTATTGTTGGAACGCCCATGGCTGCAGCTTCAATCACAACCGTACCAAAACCTTCTCGGTAACTCGGTAAACATAAAATATCAGCAATAGATAAATATGACTCTGGGTTATCTGAAAATCCAACGACATGAACTCTAGGAATATACTCAATATTACTTAATGGATTTAAACCAGAGACGCCACTACCACTATCAATAGGACCAACAAGAACTAAATGCACATTACTTATCTCAGATTTTATCTCTTGAAAAGCTTGCAGCAACTCACAAATACCTTTATCAACTGTAATACGGCCAACAAACATCAAAACTAATGCGTCACAAGGCAATCCAAGAGACTGTCGAGTTAAGGTACGCTGGCTTTCTGAGAAACGACTGCTATCGAATCGCTGAACATCCACACCTGCAAGAGAGCCCTCACCGATTACAAATAATCGATCTGAATCTACCACTTCTTCATTAATTAGAAATTCTCGTTGGCTTATACTATCTGTATAACAGCGGGTATTTAGCACTCCAATCACTTTATCACTTGTACGCGCTAACCACCGCATAGGTCCGCGCATATGTACCCATGGCTGCCCCGTAAACGTATGCAACCTCAACGGCACCCCCGTCAGAAAAGCTGCCAACGCAGTGAGCAAACCAGCCTTAGGTGTAGTTGAATGTGCAATATGAATATTTTGATTTTTAAAAAAAGCAATTAACCGGATTAGCGCTACAAGATCCACCCATGGAGAAATAGCACGTGGAATATTAATAGGTTCACACCTAACACCAACTAATCTATCCATCAAAACTAGCTCAGGACCATTGCTGGTTATCACGGTCACGTTAGCTCCATGCTTACCAAGATCTTCTATTTGATGTTTAAGTTGTGTTACAACAAAAAATGGAACTGTTGAAATTCGTGCAATTTTTATATCTGAGAGTTTTTTCAATTTGTTGATTGATTGAAGTTTATTGATAGTTAACATGCTGAATTTTAAGAATAAAAATGCAACTCATACAAATTAAAAATATTTAACTCCATCAATAGAATCAGGTTTTAAATTTAAAAAATAGCCTAATGCTAACTGCCCTGGGTAATAAAAAACTACTCCGTAATGAAACGTGCCTACAATAAGAATTAGAAGTGGCAGCCAATTTAATTTATTTATATTTAACGCAAGAAATATGAAAAATAAAAATAGCCCTGCTAGACCATTATATTTAAGAAAAATAAGTGCAGCAAAATCACCGCCTGCCCCTCCATCAGCTGCCTGTAATGCATCCCCAAATAACAAGAAATCTGGGGAGATTTCATTTCTAATTTGTTCAATTTTAAAATCAAACAAATACGATATATAACCAAGTGATATTTTATAAATATCCCCAAAGTAAATTACCAAAATTATTATTGGGATAATAAATAAATATAAAATTCTGGATGATCGTGCTAAAAAATAAATAATAGCTGCAATAAATCCGCTGCCCGACATGCACACCGAAACTGCAGAAATAACAACCGTTTTACCCCGCCAACCCAAGCTAGAGACTGCAAGAAAAGCCATTAATATTACGCTTGTAACAGATGCGTTTCCACCGAAGCTATAAGGTCTCTGGTATCCTTCAGACACAAAATGTGATGCAGCTTCAGCTGGTGGAAAATTAGGCAAATATTGTGCTGAAATTATTGTATTAATTAATACAGCTTCAGCTATAGTAAGCAAGCTGAGAATAATTAATAATTTGTCAGCGTTAATCTTAATTCCAGATTTAAATAACAAGTAAAAAAGAATAAACCCCCAATATAATCGAATGAAATATAGCCCATCATAAAACCCAATCTGACCAAGCTTTAAAATTATGTACGATGAAAAACTTATTCCAAATACAATCCCCAAAAAACTGAAGCGACCAACCAACGATCTGCCAGCCAATAGATAAGTAATGAATGCTGCTGGCCCTAAGTAATAGTAGACAAAGGGCAGGTAAGATATTATATTTTTAATGCGCCATCTCATATTACTCTCTTTTTCAATCATGCTTTTTGGACTTCACCCGCTTTAGTAGACGTTAATTAACTTTCACTTTATAACTTTCAAAGACCATCGGACCCAGTTAACCTTTAGAATCAATCATCTTCCAACCAAGCGATAAATGATATACTTTAAGTACTGGAATCCAATATTTGGCCACACTAAAGATTGCGAAATACCCAGCATTGGAGCCACACTTTTAACAGTGCGAATTGCGCGTAATGTCTCATTAGCGCGGTTCCCTGCAATATTGTTTGAGTGAATTCGATATCGAATAAGCGAAGCTTCAATCCCAAAAATAATATAATGCTTCGCTACTCTGAGCCACATTTCATAATCCTCCCTAATGAGTGAATTTTCGGATAACAACCCCAACACTTGAAAAACGTTACGACGAACCATCACACTAGAATTAGGAATGTAATTACCACGAAGCAACTCTAAAAAATGGTTTCGACGAACATTACGACGATTCATACGCCGCGCAATTATTTTTTGATTAACAAATGATTCAGCGTGTGTATAACACAGCATGACATGAACGTTTTGCTCTAAGAAGCTTACTTGTTGATAGAGTTTATCTGGAAACCATAAATCATCGTCATCACAGAAAGCTACATACCTTCCCTTCGCCTGTCCAATGCCATAATTTCTATTAACGGCAATAATCCCATTATTTGGATTTTTAAAATATCGAATACGAGAATCTTGCATCCCCGTCACAAGCTCTTCAGTATCATCCACAGACATATTATCAACAACAATCAGCTCGAAACCATTGAAAGTCTGAGACAAAATAGACTCTAGCGTTTCTAATAACAGCTTTGATCGATTAAAAGTTGTAACGATTACTGAAACACATGGTTCATTAGCGTCATAGCAATCCATGTTATTCATCAGCTAATCCCAAATTCTTTACAACACATAGAAAGTGTTGAGTCAATTTCTTCTTCCTCGCGGCTCTGCATTAGAAATCCAATTGATTCTAGTTTGGTTATTTCATACTTAAACGGGGATGCAAATTCATAATCTGATATTTCAATTTTTTCAATTAGAGGTATGTAGCCTAATAGATAATCACACCGTTGCTGAATCATTTTAGTCATATCAAGTACTGATTTTGACACACCGGCACCGATATTAAATATCCCGACTTGTTTAGATTTCTCGTTATTTAATATAAAATATTCGACCACACGAGAAATTTCAGTCATACCAATAAAATCCCGTTGTTGTAATCCATTTGTTTTCAAAACTAACTTGTGAGTTTGTACCGCTTGCCGACACAGGTCATTAACCAGTAACATCCAACAATTCACATCTTTATGCATCGGTGCACCATAAACATTAGACAAACGCAAGACAATGCCGCGCATTACCCCCCTTTGACTTGCTGTTAATACTGCGTGCTCCCCTGCAAGGTGTGATGTAGCGTAAGGGTGGAGATTTCTAGGGCAAGTGTCCTCAGTGATTGTACCCACGAGAGGACTGGAATAGACATGCGCGGTAGATAAATAAATGAAATATTGCACACCAGTTCTATTTGCTGCTGCAACTAATCTTGTGGTTGCCAATCCATTAAAAGCCAATGCCGCTGCTGGGTCAGCGGTACATTCTTGCGCATTCATGCCCGCCGCATGAATTACTACATCAACTCCATCGCAACTGCGCTCAAGCGATCTTTCATCATCCCACGCTATTTTTGCCACATTAGCTTGTGGCAACCAATCTGGGACAAGCATTGAATGGCGGGTACCGAGTATGATTTGATGTCCAGCTTGCGCCAAATGAACAGCCAATCGGCCACCAACAAAACCAAAGCCACCGGTAATGAGTATGCGCATCGTTAAACTAAACTACCCACGGCGCACCCTTTGCCCAGAGAGATTCGAGTAGTTCATGGTCACGTTTAGTATCCATGCAGTGCCAAAATCCATCATGACGATACGCCATCAACTCTCCTGCTTGAGTAGCTTTTTCTAATGGCTCACGCTCTAGTAGCGTGCTATCACCCGCAATTAAATCAAAAAATGCAGGCTCAAACACAAAATAACCACCATTAATCCAACCATCGTGCATTTGCGGTTTTTCCTGAAAACTCGCTACACGCGGACCATCCATTTCAAGCTCGCCAAAGCGTGCTGCTGGGCGAACCGCGGACACGGTAACCATTTTTCCATGACTGCGATGAAAAGCTAATAATGCATCTAAATCGATATCAGCAACACCATCTCCATAGGTCAGCATACAGGTCTCATTGCCAATGAACGATTGCATACGCTTTACACGCCCCCCCGTCATAGAGGCGTCGCCAGTATTCACCAAGGTTACCTTCCAATCCACAGGGTCAACTTGGTGAGGCGTTATACTTCCAGATGCAAGGTCAACCGTAAAGTCGGCATTTAGTGCACGATAATTAAGAAAATACTCCTTAATAACTTCTGCTTTGTAACCCAAGGCAACATAAAAGTCTTTATGTCCAAAGCGCGCATAAGTTTGCATAATGTGCCAAAGAATCGGCTTGCCACCGACCGGCACCATCGGCTTAGGGATTACATCAGTATATTCAGCCAAACGTGTACCAAAACCGCCTGCCAAGAGAATTACTTTCATAGATTATTCCAGTCGTAATTAATATCAGTTAGTGCTAGGCGCTCTACTTCGTTTGGGTCATGTGAGATGTTAGCGATATTCAGCACCAGACTTTGTGGTGCGTACAAGCCTTGAAAACCAAACCAGATTCCTGGTGGCACAGTAATACGTGCGTAGCTATTCACACCTATCTCATCAACCCGAAACTCTTCTACTCCAGTAACAGCATTAACAGAGCGGAACACAAATCTCACTTGCCCCACCGGCACCACCACATTCATGACCATCTGCGTATGGCGCTTCCAAGCCTTAATTGCACCAGCAGACACCCAAGAAAAATAAGCCTCTCCATAACCTGCATATCCAGCGTCACTTTGCTTCATAGCATGCAACACATCACCACCTGCGGTCTCAATCCGCCTTAATGGCGTCACTAAAATATCGGCAAGCTTCATTGTGCCCATGCCAAACCATGTTTTTTAGCAATCGCCGTATAAGCAGCTATCTGCGCGTTGGTCGTCGTGGCAATCTTTGCAGGTTTTTGATAATAAGCTCGGTACCATTCCGCTGTCATTTGTACTGTATCTTGAAAACCCATCACCGCATGCCACTGCAAATAGTGAAGAGACTTATCACAATTAAGTTTAAGTAAGCCAGACTCATAAGGACCCGCCACCGAACCTGATACATCTTGCCAGCGCACTTGTTCCCAATGCAAAGACATCTGCTGAACCAACTCCAAAACACTATGATTTTGCTGAGCTTGTGGTCCAAAATTGAATGGTTCACCATGCAATTCAGGCCGCTGAGACAAAGCAATCGCAAGACTTAAATAACCACTCAATGGCTCCAGCACATGTTGCCAAGGGCGTGTAGAATGTGGATTACGTAATTCAACCAAATTATCACTAGACCATGCCTTCACACAATCAGGAACGATACGATCTGCGGCCCAATCACCACCGCCAATCACATTGCCTGCACGTGCCGAGGCTATGCGAACCTTGCTGCTCGCTTTGGGAAAGTACGATTTTATATGGGAACGTATGGCCAACTCCGCAGCACCTTTTGATGCACTGTAGGGATCTGGCCCACCCATAGCATCGGTCTCACGGTAACCCCACACCCACTCAACATTATCATAACATTTGTCACTGGTAATAATGACTGCAGCACAGGGCTTATCAAATTTCCGCAAAGCCTCAAGCACATGGAGAGTTCCTACTACGTTAGTCTGCCAAGTTTCTAGGGGATCTTCATAAGAACGCCTAACCAAAGCTTGCGCCGCGAGATGAAAAAGAAAATCTGGCTTTGCTGAAACAATGGCTTCTTCTAATGCTTCACGATTGCGAATATCAATACGTAAATCCACCATTCCATCCGGCAAACTTGCTGCAATAAAATGAGATGGGTCGGTCGGTGGATCAAGTGAAATTCCTACTACTTTAGCACCTAATTGTTTCAACCAAGCAGTCAACCAAGCGCCTTTAAAGCCAGTGTGTCCGGTGAGCACGACAGTTTTATTTTGGAAATTATCTAGCAACATTGAGCTTCCTAACATAGTGCAATTTTGTGTAAATATTATTTATAATCTTAAAAGGTAAGTGCATTGCCCTGAGCATAAAAGCCAACGGAAAATAAACTATTGCAATAGCATCAAATCGCAAAACAACCTTTAAAAGATAAGTAAAACTTAAAATCCCGCTAAATGAAGGGCGTAATATATGCGAAGACCAAAGATACATCACATGAAGCCTATATTTAATGTGCTCTTTAAAAGTTAAATCAAGCAATGTAATTTCTGTTAGTAATAGACCTATAATTTCTTCATACAATATTCGCTCTTTAGTGCTACTGCGAATGGTAGTTTTATGCTGTCGAAATTCATTCAATGGTTGGGAAACATATGCAACATCGTAATTTTCCACAACTTTAAAAAATAACGCCCAATCTGAGCACACTCGGTAAGCTGAAGTTAACCCGCCAGCAGACTTATAGCATTCTCTACGAAATAAAGCTGCACTAAGATTTGGAATGACACAAGAATGTAATAAAAAACGGCCCATCTCTTTTTGGTTGAGCAACACATCGTTATTACATCTAATTTTAAACGCCTCCTCTCTAACTAAAAAATCATCTCCAATTAACTTCCCATCCTCATCAATCATGGAGCTACGACAGAATGAAATCCCCGCTGTAGGATTTTCGTACATCCCTTTAACCAGTTGCTCAATCATTTTTGGTTCACATGAATCATCACAATTGGCAAAAATAATAAATTCACCCGATGATATTGCTACACCCTGATTACTCACTGCAACCCAACCACCATTCTTCTCGCTGATAATTAACTTAACCTTGGGATGAGTTTCATACTTGCGCAAAACCTCAACACTTCCATCAGTGGAGCAATCATCAATTACTAATATCTCTATGTTTTGGTAGGTCTGTTTAATCAAGCTATCCATGCGCTGTTCAAGATACTCAGCATGGTTATAGCTTGCCACCACAACACTCACCAAGCCAGAATTAACCACATCGCTCATTTAAACAATCCTTTTGATTTCAACTCTTGCAAACTTTGCTCATACAGATCAACCTGAACTTGTTCGGTTTTAACCCAATCAACAAAATTAGCTAGACCCTGCTCAATTGAAACTGTCGGTTCAAAACCAAAGATTTTTTTCACCTTACTAAGATCAGCATAATTATGGCGAATATCCCCGACTCTAAACTGCCCAGATATTGTGGTTAGCACATTTACGTTTAATAGCTCTTGCAATGTATTTGCAATAGTCAAAACATCGGTAGCCACACCAGCACCCACATTAAAAACATCCACTAACGACTTATCATATTCCACCGCTCGGGCAGTGATTGAAACAACATCGTCAATGTAAACAAAGTCCCTGCTTTCTTTACCATCTTCAAATATATTAATTGCACTCTGATTACGAATACGAGTCGAGAATATTGAAAGAATTCCCGTATAAGGATTTGACAACGACTGACCTGGCCCATAGACATTTTGATAGCGAAAAGCAATTGCAGATATGCCTAGCGCCTTGCCAACAGTGAGCACCAATTGCTCCTGCGTCAACTTGGATACTCCATAAACAGAACTTGGTCGAACGGGTGTTTCCTCATCTGTAGCCACAAGCTCTGCAGATAATCCACACACAGGGCAATGAACATCAAAGTCACCTTTTTCCATATCCATAGCAGAACGAGCAGGTGGATATACAAAGCCATGCTGACTACACAGATACTTCCCCTCACCATAAACAGCTCGAGAGGATGCCACCACAATTTTTTTAACGGGGAATGGTTGATTAGCAA
>CANNLO010000088.1 GCA_947505055.1 Methylococcaceae bacterium
CTAGTACGGAAGGTCAAGAATATGATAATTATTATGAATTGGTTACCGTACCCGGCAATATAATTGTTAGTCTTTTTAGTGGCACAGCCACCACTAAACCCGTTAATGGCGGTTTGTGGACAATTAAGTCCACAGCTTTGGACCCTTTAAATGATACAAATCCTAATTATGTTCTATTGAAGGATGTCTGTAATACTGCTCTTAATACAACGCTTTCTGAACCTAAAGATTTCGTTCCCAATAATCTTAAGTCAAAAATTTCATTTCAAAACGCTAAATCTAAAAACGTAGGCAAAATATCTTTAAGCTGTTCGCTGAAAGCTTATCAATTCACCCAAATGGAAGGTGATCAGTCTTTGATTGCTGACTCCAACGGAATGATTGGTTTGCCAAATTATAATGAATATGAAAACCAACAACTTATACCTTTGGATTATACATGCCAGTAAATAGAAACCCAAGTAGCTAACAGGGCTTGCTGATATTGTGTTTTATCACAAGATAAATCCAAGCTCAGTTATTATCAAACCTGGATTTACTTTCAAACTCCGATAGCTATAACTATCGGAGTTTGAATTTCACTGGTATGGTTACTTCAGTTTTTCTTATAACTCAACACTAACATCGTCAAATCATCCGACTGTTCCGCACCAGCAACAAAAATCTGCACAGCTTCCTCAATATCAGTAACAATATTGCCAACAGCCTGCTCTTGATTCTGATTAATAAACTCCAGCAACCGTTGGTCGCTATATTCCTCCTGCTCGGGATTATTGGCTTCTGTAACTCCATCAGTATACAAAATCAATATTTCTCCAGGGATCATAAATCGGGTAGCAACCTGGTAATTGGCCATCGGGTTAATGCCGACCAAAATGCCTTTAGGTTGTTCCAAATACACAAAACCTTTACCTACCTGACCTAACAGCGGTCGATTGTGGCCGCCGTTGACATACTGCAATTCACCATTGCTCAGATTCAGAACACAAATCATCAGGGTCACGAACATACATTGCGGATTGTCCTGACTCAAGATCACATTCATCGCGCTGATGGTTTGCTGTAAATCCCTGGTTTTCATCATTTCGGTACGCAGCACAGTGATGGTGCGCACCATGAACAACGCTGCGGGAATGCCTTTTCCGGCTACATCACCTATGGCCACGCATACTCTCTCGTCATCCAAAGGAAAAGCATCGTACAAATCGCCGCCCACTTCTTTTGCCGCTTTCATCATTGCAGCGGCTTGCACTCCGGAATGCAAAGGGAAAAAAGGAAGCTGAGGCAACATGCTGATTTGCAAGTCCTGTGCGATGCGGAGTTCTTTATCCAGCAGTTCAAGACGCAAGGTTTTTTCCAGGGATTTCTCCATACTGAGATTGCGTGCCCGGGAACGTTTGCTGATTTGCTGGAGCATGTTTCTTGCGGCTCCGGGAATCCGCATAAATTCCGACCATAAAACCGTCTCGTGAATACACAACAAGAAACTGTCTTGTGTGGCACTAACAAAGGAAGTTGGCGGTTGATTATCGACAATAGATACTTCGCCAACAAATTCGCCAGCCAGGATACGAAAGCCTTTGTCAGCTTCATTTTGTTTGATGTGTGCGCTCAATTGACCAGAAAGTAACACATACAAATAATCATTGTTTTGCCCGGGAGAAAGAAGCTGCTCCTGGCTTTGCAGGTGTTTGTACTCGCAATTAAGCAGAAAAGGTTCCAGAATTTGATAAGGTAAACCGGCAACAAGCGGAAGGGAAATCAATATGTCCCGATGGACAGGAACAAACCGTTTGGGGTCTAGTGATTCTGTGGCTGGTAACAATCCTGTGTTATATTCCTGTTCCATTAAGAAATATTTTCAGCAGAGCTCTTGTTTAATACAGATGTTTTGTCAATGGCTACGCGCATAATATTGAGATTATTAACGTATTGGTATTCCTGGGCATCCGTATAAGAAGTGATCAGATGAATGCCACGCCCATTAATTGATGCGGATTCGAGGTGTAGTCCTGGAGAAAGGGGCGCCGGATTAAAAGGATCAAAAGGCAAGCCGTCATCGATTATTTCTAGAAACACCTGATCACTACGGTCTTCAAGTTTAATGACAATATCATGCCGCAAGTCATCATCAAATGCATAGCTTATGATATTAGGCAAGGCTTCGTTCAATACCAGATCCAGTTTGAAAACAGTTGGTTCTGCCAGTTGGTAACGCTGGGCCATATGCTCAAGCCACACTGAAACACTCATCAAATCTTCAAATTGATTACTAATACTTAATGAAGTCGAAAAATCGCTGCTTGAGGATGATGTAGACATGATCTTGATCCGAGAGGGATTGGACGTTTATTCTTCCTGCTGCTTGATCAAGGCATCTATAGCCAGATCAAGATCATGATGAATCTGAATCAAACTGGAAACACCTGAGGTTTCCAATACATCCAGCACATTGGGCTGTGGGTTAAAAAGCACCATGGACCCGCCCCGACTGGCTAAAGCCTTGGCAGAAAAGATCAGAGTACGCATTCCCAAGGAAGCCAGAAAACTAACATCTGACATATCGACCAAAATAAAGGCTTTTTTGGTGGCAGTGAGTGCGGTAAATTTTAAATCAATGGCTTGAGCGCCCAACACATCCATTCGTCCGGATAGATAGACTCTAAAAATACCATTTTCTATGGTTTCGTGCGTTATTTCCATGATTTCGCTTCTTTTTATTGTATAGATTATAGTTGCAACTGATTAGCCTGAATTCTTATAACAGTAGGGTTTACCTAAAACATTTTAGTTTATTCTGAACATTAAGCAACACGTATATTGCCTCACCCGCTTTTATTTTGAATAAGCAAACTTATAAAGTGACGGTTATGTGACTTGCAGAATATTTTAAATATTTAACTCCATTTTTTTATATTTTTCAGTTATAACTGTTTAATTACTTTACGAACAGATGAATCATACGTTTATAGAGTAGCGCTGTATAATTTATAGAATCTGGTCATAAACAATCCTAAATGACAAACCATGTCTAAAACTACGATAAGATTTTAATATGAATCAAACTACACTGACTTTAGCTGGACTCGGTCTTTTTTTTACTGGCTTACATCATCTTGCCGCCAGCATGCAAGTCCTTTCAGCTGGCAAAATGAGGGGTTTTTTATCAAAAATCACTGCGAACCCCCTTAGCTGCGCTAGTACCGGTAGCTTGCTTGGAATAATTACCCAAAGTTCAACCGCTTCAGTATATGTTTGCATGGGGCTTTTAAACTCCGGGGCTTTAGCCTTTAACTGCGTGGTTTTATTGGTCTGTTGGTCTAGCGTTGGAACATCCCTGCTGGTGTTTCTCGCAGCCGTCGATGTTCAGATTGCCGGTATTTATGTAATGGGATTTGTGGGGATAGCTCACTTATTTAATGCAGTGGACAATATTGGAAGCAAACACATAATTGCTTTTTTGTTTTCATTCGGCATACTTTTGCTGGGACTAGGCATGATAAAAGAAGCGGGTATTGGACTTAGCGAATCGGAATCGGTAAAGGCCTTTATAGGGTTTGCCTCTGAAGCCAGTGCCATTGGTTTTGCAATTGGCATTATAGTCGCTTTGGTCACACGCTCCTCGGCAAGTGTCTCCATGCTTGCGATTACCTTAACTATTTCGGGAATTCTCCCGTTTCATGACGCAGTGGCAATTGTTTTTGGAGCCAGCGCCGGCTCAGGACTTAGCGTTGTTCTTGCCACCTCCCGAATGCATGGAAAGATACGACAACTGGCCATATATCAAAGTCTGGTAAAACTTCTTGGGGTAACTGTGCTCTTACCTCTTTTCTGGCTGGATCAAGATTGGATAAAAACCACTCTTTTTCCTTTTTATAATGATTTTTCAGTTGGAACCTTGATTGCGTTAATCTATCTTTCACTTCAACTGACCGGGGCAATCACTGCCTCATTGATACAAAACCAGTTACTGTCTTTATTGGATTGGTTATGTCCACCAATCCTGGATGAAAAGTTGTTCACGCCTCTATATATTTATCCTGAAGCTTCAGCGGATGCGGACATGGCAATAATTCTTGCAACTAAGGAGCAAGATAGACTTTTGGTAGCCCTTCCAGAATATCTTGAAACTATACGACTTGAAACAGAATCTACTATAGCCAAAATCCCAATAGATATCCGGCATTCCGCAGCCTGTCATTTGGGTAATAAAATCAGATCATTTATGGAAGAAACAGCGCTTCATAATGAATCAGAAACAGAAATTGAGCGAATTTTTGCACTTCAAAGCCTTAATGAAGCAATTATGTCCTTACAAAATTCACTCGCCAGTTTTGTCGAAACACTACAAGCCACAAAAAATCCAGACTCCGGTTGGACTGCTTCAATGACTGAAGGCCTACATCTTGTATTATTCATGTTAGCTGAAGCACTAACAAAGGATGGGAATGAGGACCGAGAACTGTTACTTACTCTCACCTCAGACCGAAGCAAACTGATGGACAAAATTCGCGATTCAATGCTTTCAGAAAAATCCGGAGATCTGGCGGAGAGAAAGGCGTTATTTGTAAGCACAGGTATTTTTGAGCGCATTATCTGGCTAGTCAGGCAAATAGCCCTGTCAAAATCATCCTTAAATACTGTTACAAGCAATTAAGCTTCTAAGTAGACTTCAATTCCACTTGGTTAATAATTTCTTATTATTAACAGAGGCGTTTTTCGACGTGTACAAAAATCACAACAACTAGCGAATATTTACGACTGACTTTGTTATTTTTAGTTACCTCGTTTCTGAGCATTACACTTAGCTGTTAAACACCAAATGTCCCCTGCTCCAACACCACCGATCTAACATGAATATCTCTCTGCGGACGTGGAATTTCAATATTATGCTCATGGAGTGCTTTCTCCATCCTGAGATGTAAATCATGCGTAACAGGCAGACGATTTGACAATTCACTAACAAAAATATTAATCGAAAAATTCAAGGCACTTTCACCGAAACCGACTAGAATCACACTCGGCTCAGGATCGGCAAGTACCAACGGTGTTGAATTTACTGTATCCATCAGGACTTTATGCGCTAACTCGACATCCGAGCCGTAAGCGATGCCAACAGGAATCACTACGCGGGTTATAGGATCACTTAAGGTCCAGTTGACCAATTGACTGGTAATGAATGTTTTATTGGGCACTACCACTTCTTTTTTATCCCAATCTATTAATGTCGTGGCGCGCATGTGAATTCGACTGACTTTACCGGTGATACTGCCGATAGTTACGGTATCGCCTACCCTGATTGGACGTTCAAAAAGCAAAATGATACCCGAAACCATGTTGGCAAAAATTTCCTGCAAACCAAAGCCCAAGCCCACACTGAGCGCCGCCACCAACCATTGTACCTGAGACCAACTGCCTCCCAACTCGTTTGCAACACTGATAAAACCTATCGAAAATAAAACATATTTGGCTAACTGATTAACTGCATACCGACCACCGGCTTCTATGGATAACCGCCTGAACACTAGTAACTCCATCAGGCCCGAAAAATTGCGCACCGAGACCACCGCAATAAAAACATACAAGCCGGCCAATAAAAAATTAGTCATGGTTATCGGCTGCATGCTTTCCTGATTATCAATATTAACCAGATGCTTCCACAGCACAATATGATCGAGAAATGAAAAGGCTGGCAAAATATTTTTCCAGGTCGCCCAAAACCCGATAACCAAGGTAAAACCAATAAAAAGATTGAGTAGCTTTATGGTTTGCGCGTTTATTTTAGGTATATCAATTTGCTGTTCATCAAGGGGTAACGCGGGATCTTCAGAACCTGCCAAATGTTTTTCGGAAATCTCAGCCAATTTAAGCTTTTGTAAGGCATTGCTCATTGCCAGTTGCCGATTAACCAGTGTTAACCAGCGAAATACAAGCTCATGCAAAATAATGATCGAAAAAATCAGTCGCAAAGTAATGACCAGTTTTTGCTGCAACTCTAAAGCACTTAAATAATAACCAGCAACAGCGAACCCTATTATCACCAAGGGTATGGTGATGGCTGAAAAATACCAGACATAGCGAAGTCTGGATAACCAGCCAACAGAGTCCTTATGGATATAACTTTTCAATAAGCCACTGGAGGGTTTCAAAACCCGCACCGCAAACAATGCCATTGCCAACATCATTGTAATGAGCGCTAAACGGCCAAGACTATCGCTGTGTGCCGAAAACTTTGAGGCACTTGTTGCGCTAATAATAAAAATGCAAGGTATGACAATAAAACGTATCCACTCAATCTGCTTACGCAACAAATTGACAGAAGTCTTTTGCCATTGAAAATGTTTACGCGCCAAACCATTCAGAGCAAACATACGATAAAAAAACTGCAGGAAGAAAAGCGGTGGTGCTGCGCCTTGCAAACCTTGCCCCATCGCCTTGGTAAAGTCTGCAATCTGGTTGCCATCACTCAAAAACCAGCCCACATAGTAAAACAATAACGGCAACGGTAATACCAGCAACAAATTGTAGGTAAGTGCTTTTATAGTGAAATAAAAATTATCCGTTTTACCGAATATCGCTGCTAACTGTTGTTTTGCCCAGGTTCTAATCAGTTGCAAAGCAATCAAACCAACCAAAGCAATTAAAGTTAAAAACAAGTGATTAAACAACGACTTGATCACATCCTTTAGCACATCGATCCAGTTAAATGGAGACAATAGCCATTGGGTAGAATGATACAAATCGGCTATATAATTCAAATTAATCGGCTCAGAACTGGGCACCCACAATAATCGTTCGTCGAGATAAATGGCAAATTTAACAGACTGATCACTCATATGTTGTTTTGCGAAATCAAGGTCACCCAAGCTACGAAGATAAGTCGTGTAAGCGACGGACAATTTATTCAATAATTCTTTCTGATTATTAAGCAACACCCTTAATTCAGCCTGTATCATCATTCGCTGCTCTAAAGGCAAAGATTGATCAACCTGATTCATCAATTTTTTTAGATCTGCATCCACATCAACGAGTTGTTTTAACTGATCTTCAATCTTAAATTCGGCCAGACTTATAACCGCCGTTTCTTCCTGTATGGCCTGGGACTGTTCCTTAAAGTCATCCTGATTTGATAAATTACGTCGTTCTTCACGGAGAATTTTGCCCAATGCCGGACTTAAACTGGCGAGACTGATTTTTTTATCAGCACTTTTGAAATCGCTTTCAATTTTAGTGGTTTGGGCGTCATCACTTGCTTTTTGCTCGCTGTTTTGTTCTATTTTGGTCGTTATGTCTTGTAAATCACGACTGTACTGAATATTCTCTCTCGTACTTTGCTGGATCAGTAAATGTTTACCAAAAATCGCTTTTTCTGCCTGACTTAGCGCATCCTGCATTTGCTTGGCTTCTTGCTGTCTCAGGTCAGAAATAAAATTTTCGATAGTCGCTACAACTGGATTTAATGCCGCTTTCTGACTATCTAATAACTGAAATTGAGCCTTCAGTAAATCGACCCTGGCCGGATTGCTTATTGCCTCAGCATCAAGCATTTTTATCTCAGCAGCACGTGAGGTAATCAAGGTTTTCAACTGCATCTGTCTGGCTTCTACTTCCAGTTTTACTTCAGCTTTGCTTATAGGAACTCCCAATTTCTTTTGAGCAGCCTCAATCTCCTGTTGTGCGACTAACATTTCTTCACGAATCTGTTGCGGCCGACTATTTTGCAAGGTCAACTCAGCTTCTACTTTATTTATTTGTTCATCCAGGGTGCTAATTTTCCCTTTTTCAAGAATAAGCCGTTGTTCGAGTTCTTCAACCGGAATTCGACCAAAGTCTTCCGGTTTTTGCTTGGCGACTTTCAGGAGTGCTTGTTCAAGATCTTTTTGTAACTTCTTGCTTTGCTCAGGAGCTTGCTTGATAGTCAATTTAAAATCAGCTGCCTGTATTTTAAATTTTTCGATATTTGCTAAATTATCTTCAGTCGCCTGATATATTGCCAACAACCTTGATTTTGCAGCGTCATCAATACCTTCTCGGGTATTAACAGCCTCTATTTTTGACTTTAAATAATCCTTATTAATTTCAAATGTTGTATTTTTTTGCTTTGTATCCAACGCATTGCTTTTGGCCCAAACACCAATCGGAGCCAACATTAAAATACATAATAAAAAAAGAAAAGGTAGACGCTTTTGTTGAGTTGCAGGTAACTTAATAATGTTCATAAACTATGTCGAGAATAACTCCTAAGGTATATGGTGTGATATTGTAAACCAGTTAATTAAACCTGAGCTTAATCTAAAAAAACATTTTTTGAAAAGAAGATAACTATTCGTTCCCCGACTCACGATTAAATTCTTTTTTAATCTGGGTAAACTGCAATAACTGGGCTTCAACCTGACCGTTAAATGATTCCGGTTGATAAATACCTTGTTCGTTTCTGGTGCCCGCTTCAATTCCAAATATTAATTCCAAAGCTTCATCTATAGTGGTTGCCGCATAAATAGAAAATTGACCGGATTGCGCAGCACGCACCACGTCCCATCGTAGCATCAGGTTTTTAATGTTAGTCGCTGGAATAATAACGCCCTGTGTCCCACTTAAGCCTTTTTTAACGCAAATATCAAAAAATCCTTCAATTTTTTCATTTACGCCACCTATCGGCTGAACATTTCCTAATTGATTGATTGACCCGGTAATCGCAATATCCTGACGTAACGGAATTTGGGCAATCGACGATAAGATTACACAAAGTTCTGCCAAAGAAGCACTGTCACCTTCAACATGTCCGTAGGATTGTTCAAATACCAGACTGGCGGCAACTGAAAATGGCGTTTCTCGACAATACCGGGCGGCAATAAAGCTCGATAAAATCAACACGCCTTTTGAATGAATAGCACCGCCCAACTCAGTTTCACGTTCTATATCAACTACTTTCCCATTACCTAAACGAGTGGTTGCAGTGATTCTTGAAGGTTGTCCAAAGCTGAACTCACCTAACTGTAAAACTGAAAGACCATTGATTTGGCCAATGACCTTTCCCTCAATATCAATCATTACTGTGCCACGATAAATATGCTCGTACAGTTTTTCCCTATGCTTATCCAGCCGATTCGTTTTATGATCAATCGCTTGTTGCACATCACTGCTGGCAATATGTTCATGACTATCCAATTCGGCCCAATAATTTGCTTCGGTCAATAAATCTTTGATACTGCGCAGATGCGTCAATAACTTTTCTTCATCGCCCGTCATTCTGGCGCTATGCTCTATAACTCTTGCGACTGCATTTGAACTCAGCGGCCTTAATTTTTCACGTCGGGCAATAGTTGCCAATAAACGTGCATAGTCATGATCGTTATTTTCTCTGATTATAGATTCGTCAAAATCAGCGGCAATTTTAAAAAGATCATGGAACTCAGGGTCATACTCGCAAAGCAGATAATAAATCAGCGGCTCCCCCATTAAAATGAGCTTCAAATCAATCGGAATGGGCTCAGGTTCCAGTGATGAGTTACTGGTCAAACTAAGCGCTCGTTCCAAAGATTCAATTCTTATCTCTCCGGATTGTAGCGTTCTTTTAAGCATATCCCAGGCATAAGGTTGAGATAGCAATTTTCGGGCATCTATCAACAAATAGCCGCCGTTGGCTTTATGTAATGCGCCAGGTTTTATCATCGTAAAATCGGTAACCAATGACCCCATATAGGCTTGATGATCTATACGCCCCAGCAGGTTACTGTAATTCGGATGATCCTCATAAATAACCTGAGCTGACTTTTTATTGCTAAAGTCCACCATCAAATTAACGTAATAGCGTTTAAAGGGGTTGGATTCCTGAGGCAGGTCCATAAACGAAAAAGTTTTTTCACTACGAGGGAGAAAATCAAGAACATGTTCGATAATATCTTTTTGAACATCATTCAAATAAGTAAGAACAGCCCCTTGTTTAACGTATTTTTCGAACAACTCATCTACTGAATGATTAACTGCCAGTTCAGCAACTTCCCGATTAAGCGCCTGTAATTTACGCTTGGTTTCCTTGCGCCAAACAGGAAAGTTTTTAACCAGTTTTGCAAGACGTTCCTGTAAATTAAAGATATTTTTTTGTATTTCGTGCTGCTTGTCTTTATCGAACTTATTAAACTGCTCCGGACTTATTACTTCGTCTTTATCATTAGCGGGTGAAAAAGCGTAACCGGTTGGGGTTTCTGTAAGGATAATATGAGCGTTAATAGCCTCTTCACGTAACTGGCTGAGTTCATTTAATTCTCGTTGTCGTGATTCGCCTTCTATTTCAGCAGTTCTGGAGCGATATTCATCACCATCAAATGCTGTAGGTATCGCAATACTTAATTCATCAATCAATTGCTCCATGTCATGCTTGAAGGTTTTACCTTGCCCTGCCAGAAGTTTAATAGCCGTTGGTTTTGCAGGTTGACTGAAATTATTGACATAACACCAATCATCAGGCACTTTTTGCCGACTCGCTTCGTGCTCAACCAATTGTTTTACGATTGATAATTTACCGGTTCCAGTTGGCGCCATAGCAAAAATATTGTAGCCATTTTTTTGCATACGAATACCAAACTTAAGCGCTTCCACTGCACGCTGCTGTCCGACTGCAATATCAATATCTTCAAGTTCCTCTGTAGAACTGAACTTTAAAAGTTCAACATTACAAGGTTTATATAACTGAACAGGATCCAACTTTGTATTTTTCATTATTTATACTCCGTAGGCAAAAATTGACTTATCAAACAGTTCCTCGTCGAATGACAAGAACGATTGGTTAAAATCTGATCTCTAGAATACATGATTCATGAAAAACACGAAAGACACGAAAAATGCTTTACTTGCTGTCATAAATCGAGATAACTATAGTTTAAAAGCTATTTCATCTGAGGGTGATGGGGAAGTTTGTATAATTCAAACATGACGAACATTTATCATCACATTACAATCATTGATTTGTTTCATTAAACTTGGTTTTTAGCCTATTTTTATCGTTAAAGGCAGGGTTACCATCGTAACAAGCACAGAACCTTTTCCTAAAAACCTGAAAATACTTGATAGCGATGGCAGTGTTTCAGATCAAGTACAAGGCGGTCCTTATTCCTGGACACAAATTCGTTATACCTTGCATCGTTAATAACAGATGTTAGAAAAAAGCTGATTAATCAAGCCAAATCAGCCAGGTTACCCCGGGTTTCCAGCCAGACTTTTCTGTCTTGCGAACGTTTTTTAGCCAGTAATAAATCCAATTGACCACTGGTGTCATCATCTTCGGCAACCGTTAATTGAACCAATCTTCGCGTATCAGGGTTCATAGTGGTTTCCCGAAGCTGGCTTGGATTCATCTCACCCAGACCTTTAAAACGTTGCACATTGATTTGACCTTTCAGTTTTTCAGCGGCAATTCGATCCAATACACCTTGGCGCTCAGACTCATCCAGAGCATAAAATACCCGCTTGCCGACATCTATCCGATACAGCGGCGGCATCGCCACAAACACGTGACCGGCGACGACCAAGGCATTGAAATGTTGATAAAACAAAGCGCAGATTAAAGTAGCTATATGATTACCATCCGAATCAGCATCGGCCAAAATACAGACCTTGCCGTAGCGCAGGTTCTGTAAATCACTGGAACCGGGTTCTATGCCGAGCGCAACGGCGATATCATGAACCTCCTGTGACGCCATCACCTGATTGGATTCCACTTCCCAAGTATTAAGAATCTTGCCACGCAATGGCATAATCGCCTGAAAGTCACGCTCTCTGGCCTGTTTGGCAGAACCTCCCGCCGAGTCTCCTTCGACCAGGAACAATTCAGTCCGATTTATATCTTGCGCCGAACAATCAGCCAATTTACCAGGCAGGGCCGGACCGGAAGTGATTTTTTTACGGATTATTTTTTTGTTGGAACGCAGCCGTTTTTGGGCGCTGGAAATAATGATCTCGGCAATTTTCTCGCCTTCGGCAGGATTCTGGTTTAGCCACAAACTAAAACCATCTTTGGCTACTCCAGAAACAAAAGCCACACATTCACGCGAACTTAAACGTTCTTTGGTTTGCCCTGAAAACTGGGGATCCTCCAGTTTTACCGACAACACAAAATGGCAGTTTTCCCAGACATCTTCCGGAGCGACTTTAACGCCGCGAGGCAAAATATTTCTGATATCGCAAAACTCGCGCATCGCTTCAGTCAAACCTGCCCGCAAACCGTTGACATGGGTTCCACCTTGCGCAGTCGGCACCAGATTAACGTAACTTTCGGCCAGCACTTCGGCCGGATTTTCTAATGCCCAGACAATGCCCCATTCCACCGCTTCATGATTAGCGGCCATATTGCCCATGAACGGTTGTGTCGGTGAATAATCAATATCACCGATGCGATCGAGCAAATATTCTTTAAGACCATCCTGATAACACCAAAAATACTCTTCTTCGGTTTGATCAACTTTAAGAGATATTTTTAAGCCCGGACATAGAACCGCTTTGGCACGTAACACATGCTTAAGCTTTAAGACCGATACTTTATTGGAGTCAAAGTATTTTTCATTGGGCCAGAAGCGGATGGCAGTCCCGGTATTATTCTTACCGACCGTGCCTGTTTCAGTAAGCTCAGACAACTTCTCGCCATCGCCATAAGTCATACAATAAATTCTGCCGTTTCTTTTGACTTCAATGTCAAGTTTTGCTGACAAGGCATTTACCACAGAAACACCCACGCCATGCAAACCGCCAGAGAACTGGTAATTTTTATTGGAAAACTTACCGCCCGCATGCAACTGGGTCAAAATCACTTCGACACCAGGAATGCCCTGCTCAGGATGGATATCGACGGGCATACCGCGGCCATTATCACTAACCAGCACCGAGCCATCTTTATAGATAATCACATCGATTGCCGAGGCATGACCTGCCATCGCCTCATCAACACTGTTATCTACGACTTCTTGCACCAGATGGTTGGGGCGTGTAGTGTCCGTGTACATCCCTGGACGTTTTCGTACCGGTTCCAAGCCACTTAAAACCTCAATTGCCGCCGCGTTATATTCGTTACTCATACTTCCCAATCACTCAAAATTCAAATTCAGATATAATATCGAGGTGCAAGATTAAAGGTACAAGATAATAGGTTTCCCCCCTTTCGCCTTGTACCTTTAATCTTTCTCCTTACTATCCTATCATTAAACATATTTTTATCTCATGCCGAAAAAGAAAACGACGACTTTATTTGAAGATTCGCTGGCGGAACTTGAACAATTGGTCAGCCAACTTGAACAGGGCGACATTTCATTGGAAGAATCCTTAAAGTCATTTGAACGCGGCGTATTTTTAACCCGAACCTGCCAAAAAGCTTTGCAGGATGCAGAGCAGAAAGTTCAAATTTTAATTGAAAAAAACGGCACTCAAACTCTGGAGCCCTTTACTGATGAGTAATGCGTTAAAAGACTATCTTGATTTTTGTCAAAACCGTGTAGAAAGAGCTTTAGAATCTCGTCTGCCTAATGAAAATCTGCTACCACAGAAATTGCATCGTGCAATGCGTTACACTGTACTCGATGGCGGTAAACGCATGCGTCCAATGTTGACCTATTGCACCGGAAAAACACTGGGTATAGCGCCAGAAGCCTTAGATGGCCCGGCTTGCGCGGTGGAGTTTATTCATGTTTATTCGTTAATTCATGATGACCTTCCGGCAATGGATGACGATGATCTTAGGCGCGGCAAAGCTACCTGTCATGTAGCGTTTGATGAAGCAACCGCAATTTTAACCGGCGATGCACTGCAAGCTTTAGCTTTCGAAATACTGGCTAATGACCCCAGCATCACCGCAACAACTGAAGGTCGCTTGAAAATGATTTCGGTTTTAACCAAGGCCAGTGGATCTCAAGGCATGGTTGGTGGTCAGTCTATTGATTTGGAATCGGTTGGCACGCGCTTAACGCTACCTGAACTGGAAAATATGCACATCCATAAAACTGGCGCTTTGATTCGTGCCAGCGTCAACATGGCTACGTTGGCTAAAGCGGATTTAGATCCGGATGTTGCCAAAAAATTAGATAATTACGCCAAGTGTATCGGTTTATCTTTCCAGGTAAAAGATGATATTCTCGATGAAGAAAGCGATACTGCAACTTTGGGAAAAACTCAAGGCAAAGACAAAGATAATGACAAACCCACCTACCCAGCACTTTTAGGAATGGCCGGAGCCAAACAAAAAGCTCAGGAACTTCATGAACTGGCACTGGTTAATTTGAAAATTTTTGGCAGCGAAGCCGACTTGTTACGTGACTTGTCGTTGTATATTATTCAACGCGATCATTAGTTTCAGAGCAATTACA
>CANNLO010000089.1 GCA_947505055.1 Methylococcaceae bacterium
CTCAATTCTTGCACACCACAGAAATCTAGAACCTTGCTTGTGTGCAGTTCTTTGGAATTAGATACCTTTATAAACTGAGAGTGCTTAACTAGTATAGCAATTACATCTGCAGTTTCTAGAGCTTCTTCTAACATCACAAGCTTGAATCTTTCGTGCGACTTAATATTTGGCTCTACAGCCACCACATCGTAACCCTGAGCCTGCAAAGCATTAACTACATGAACAGCGGGTGATTCACGCAGGTCATCAATGTCGGGTTTGAATGCCAATCCAAGACATGCAACTTTAGGTTTACGTTCAATAGTTGCAGAGGCGTCAGCAACAGCAATTTTAATCTGATCAATCACCCACTCAGCTTTATAGTTATTAACCTCTCTAGCTGTTCGAATCAATCTAGCATTTACTGGATCACGCGCAACAATAAACCAGGGATCCACAGCAATACAATGTCCTCCCACGCCGGCACCAGGTTGTAAAATATTGACTCGCGGATGATGGTTGGCAAGATGAATAAGCTTCCATACATTAATGCCCTCCTTGTCACAAATTAATGAAAGCTCATTTGCAAAAGCAATATTCACATCACGGAAACTGTTCTCAGTTAATTTGCACATTTCGGCTGTAGGAGCGTCAGTCTCAAGAACAGTACCTTGAACAAATGTATTATAAAAGGCGCTAACTACTTTAGTGGCCTCATCCGTCAAACCCCCTACCACGCGGTCATTTTGCACCAACTCGGTCATAATCTTACCGGGTAACACTCGCTCTGGACAATATGCAATATGGATCTTCTCAAGGTCTACACCTGCCTTCTGCAACACCTCTGCCATTTTACGTGTCGTTCCAACTGGTGATGTTGACTCCAAAATTACCAAATCACCTGGCTTAACAAACCCAGCAATACTTTGTGTTGCCGCTAATATGTAATCAATATTCGGTTGAGGAATACCCTCACCGTCATGAAATGGGGTGGGTACACAAATCATATATATATCACCAGACTGTGGTGTAGTGTATGCTTGAAGCCTACCCGCTAAAACAGCGGATCGAACAAAAGCATCTAAATCTGGTTCAACAATATGTATACGCCCCTGATTGATTGTTTCAACAGCATGAGCGTTCAAATCCACCCCAACCACCTGAAAACCACTGTTGGCCAATAATGCTGCTGTCGGCAATCCGATATAACCCAAACCCACCACACACACTTTTTTATTTTTCATTTAATTGCCCTCAATACTGAAACTATTCTCTCACTAGCCTTGCCATCACCATACGGATTATGAGCTCTCGCCATACTTGAATAAATAACTGCATTTTCCAACAGTTCTGCAACATTGGTCACAATCCGCCTGCTATCAGCACCCACTAATCGCACAGTGCCTGCCTCTACCGCCTCAGGCCGCTCGGTCAAATCCCGCATTACCAAGACAGGTTTACCCAGGCTGGGAGCTTCCTCTTGAATGCCCCCACTATCTGTTAACACAATGTAGCTAAATCGAAGTAAATATACAAATGGCTCATAATCTAATGGTGCAATCAAATATACATTTGCCAAATCTGCCAAAATGGCATTAACTGGCCGTTGCACGTTCGGATTCAAGTGTACTGGATAAACGAAATATACATCTGGGTACTGAACTGCTAACTCTTTTAGCGCGTTGCAAATCTCCAAGAATCCATCCCCGAAATTTTCTCGCCTATGACCAGTAATCAATACAAAACGCTGATGTTGCCAATCAAAATTTAAGCATTTGCTTAAAAAAGCATCTAACGCATTACGCCTTTCTATGTCACCATCAATTCTCTGCAACACCCAAAACAGAGAATCTATAACTGTATTCCCAGTTACATAAATGGCAGAGTCAGATACGCCTTCTGATAACAAGTTTTGTTTACTGAAATGAGTTGGTGCAAAATGCCACTTAGCAACCTTACTTGCAACTTGGCGATTAAATTCCTCTGGGAACGGCGATTGCAAATCATATGTGCGCAAACCTGCTTCTACATGACCCACAGTTATGCCGACATAAAAAGCTGCTATGGACGCAGCCAATGTAGTCGAGGTATCGCCGTGAACAAGCAAAACATCAGGTTTAGTCTCCAATAAAACTTTACGCATGCCTATAAGTACACTGGTCGTTATGTCAAATAAATCTTGTCCTGCCCTCATCAGATTTAAATCAATATCTGGTGTAATTTCAAATACCTTGAGAACTTGATCTAACATTTGTCTATGCTGTGCTGTCACGCATAGTAGCACTTGAAATTCACTGGGATAACGTTTAAGTTGGTGGTACAGCGGAGCCATCTTTATAGCTTCTGGCCTAGTGCCAAAAACAAGCATTATTTTTTTTGTCATTCACACTCTCAATTTAAATCCAAAAATCGTAACGTTTTCGCATAAAAGGTAGATACTTCTATGGAATTTACTACAAGGAAGATTGAAACAACTCGCGATTTTGTTCTAGCACCTTGCTCTCATCCAAATAAACGGCTGCATAACTATATGCGGCTTTGCGTTGCATTGCGTAATCTTGATCATTGAGCCCAGTCAACAGATTAATAATTGCTGACCAAGCATCGGGCTGCTCAAGGCTAATAACTTTCAGTGCACCATGCTTATCTTCACGCCAAGGCGTTTGATCACTCACGACGACCGACGTTCCAACAGAAAGGGCCTCGTAAATCACATGCCCAAAATTTTCCCCTCGGGTAGGGAAAACAAACACATCATGTAACGCAAATGTCTTTTTAACATTTTTATATGTAACCTCACCGTGGTAAGTTGCCGATACATTTAATGGCAATTCCTCTATTATATTTTTGCACAACAGCCAATAATCCGAATCTTCAATAGGGCCAAATATAGAAAGCTCAACATTTAGATTTACTTTTTTGAGTGCCTTCAACAAATAATCTAAGTTCTTCATTGGGGAGATTCTGGACAAAAAAATAATGCGCAAAGGGCCTGGTGAACGATCATAAACTTCGACAGAGTTTACCATTTTAGCAACAAAATCAGGAGCAACTTTTATAACAGCCCTCTTAATATCCGCATTGAACATTGCTCGAAGAATGTCTTCAGACTCAAATGAACTGGATGCCTGCCATATTAAGTTTGCATAAATCCCAACTATCTTCGCAATTGCAATGTAGATCTTCTTTTTCTCTGCCTTAAGATTTAACGCCCCTACTGAAAACTCTCCTCTTGGTGCCAATATAACAAGTTGGTTGCTGTAGAATCCAAGACGTCGGATAATGAGGGGTAATATAGTTAGTAGGGGGCTAAAAAAACTATTTAAATATAAAACATCGTGAGGGGTTTCTCTCAACAGGCGTTTCACGCCCAGAAATGAAAACGTCTCGGGACTCGCATAAAAAACCTGACTATTAGCAACTTCATTCCAGCAATTAATCTGAATATTTGGATAAGCAACTGTGTCTAATAAATCCCTATCTCGCGTGACAATCAGAAATTCAAACTCATCACCTAAGTGCTCAACCATATTAGTTATAGTGCGAATTGGTCCGCCAGCTTTATACCCCGGTAGATAATAATCAACAAAACATAATATCTTAGGGCGTAACGAGTTTGTAGATAAGATCATATGATAAATTTAAAGTAAAGTTTCATGTATCGCCATTGATGTATATACAGTAAATATTCTAGCCGTATTTCTTAACGATCCCTTCTATTCTGCTAAACTGGGCAGTAAAAGCACCACCATAATACATTCCAAGAAAGCTTAAGAATACTGCGAACACTTTTTGCTCATCTATTAATGAGTTAATAGTAAAAGCAACTATTGCAGGAATAACTAATAAAGGAATTTTAAAAATGTGTCGAAAGCAAAAATACACCGTAGCAAGGGCAACAATAAAGCCATAACTGTATGTCAATCTCAAAAAATCAGAGTGTGGAAAAAAAAGATCTGTATCAACATCAAACATGTATCCTCGACCAAGAGGCAATGGAATCAATTGAGATGCAAACATAGACCAAATTTTAAACCTATTACCCCCCTCGGCATATGAATCCTTATCAGATAGACGTTCCATAGCAATCTGAACAATGCCGCCATTATCAAAAATGGGATTTTCAATCACAAAGCTTCCTAGAACTAATACTAGAAATATTAGCAAAGTTGCATATAAAACTTTTTTTAAACTCAAAGAAGTGATTCGCCCATAAAATATGGGCCATGGCACCAACCACATTGCTCCGCTAGCAAATAAGGCTAGCATAGCCCCCCGAGACTGAGAAAACATAAGACAAAGCATAAGTAAGATTAGTGTTACAAGCTTACTTAATTTTGATTTAAGAAGTTGGAATAAGGGCATTGTAGCAATCAATAGAAAGTATGCTGCTGTATTTGGATCATTAAATATGTATGAAAAACGAAAGGTTTCTGATATGGCATCTTCACCAACAACAAGGCGACCATAAACACTCGATATAAAATCATATACTGTCGAAGGATCTAGAAAAAAAAGAGTTGTAAGCGTGAAATAATATAATAAAAATATAAAATAAATTTTTACATTAATCACATGATGTCCGAAACGCCTTGCTAAACCATAAAAATATACAAAATAAGCGAATGAAATAAAAAACTGAAACATCCTTTTTATATTATCGACTGCATGATTTGATGAATTTGGTAAAACTAATGAAAATAAAACACTTAAAAATACTAAAGCAAATATAGTACCCAGAATCAATTTAGAGTTTCTTGGTAGAAATATGCGTTTATCCATTGCCAAAGCCACTAAAACCACAGGTAAGGAATATGGAATTATGATGTATTGGAAATATGGTAAAAACAACAAATCAATACTTACAAAACAGCTGACAATGATTGCCCACCTACTAGAAGCATCAACACCCCAATTATTTTCTTGCATCAGCATTTTTACGCCTTGTGATCCTTTGTACTTAAATATGGCATTATTACATTCAGTAAAATTTCCTGTTCAGCTTCAAGCTTATGTTGCTGCAGAAATAATGGAATCTGATTTCGGTATTGTCTAAGATTAGAAGCAACAAGGCGTATTGCATCGGCATATGACGTCTGAATTAATGCCGACTCACAGCCAACAACAACACCAATACCATATTTTTCAACCATCTCTTTAAGAGGAGGTTGGCAAGTAGTTATAACGGGAAGGCCTGCCTGCGTGTACTCAAATATCTTATTGGGTGAACAATAAAAATTGTTGAGCCCAATCATGCTGTAAACAATAACCCCTAAATCTCCTGTACTAATCACATCCTGTATATCATTATTTGGTATATTACCAATAATTCTTAACTTATCTGAAGTTGAAGCGATGGCAATAGCTCTAATCATAGCTAAATCAGGTCCTGTCCCAACCAAAATTAACTTATAGTTGTTGGGTAGTAAAAAAATGGCATCGATAATCTGTCCAATTCCACGTGATAGATTCATATCTCCCATGTATACGATATGAATATCCCCCGACTTCTTTTTGAGTTCTGGATATTTCTCTAGCACCTCACTAACTATAGAATTGTTATAAGTTATCTTTGTAATATTTCTAACGACGACAGGTAGTATATTAAGGCCATAATGCTCAGCCATAAGTTGAGATCGTTGCTTATTGGCCGCAATCACTATCTGATGATGTTTGATACTGACCTTTTCACAAAAATAAAATATTGCGTCTCTAAAAGACATCTTCAAGCTAGGCTCTGGAATAATTAGTTCATGAGCATCATAGACCGAAGTTGCACCCACCAACTTTGCAGCAAGCACGCCTGGTAAAGCCAAGAAAAAGTCATGAGCATAAACGAGTTGAGGTTTTTGCTTCCATACAAAGTAAATGAAGCCAAACCAGAATATCAATTGCCGTAATAACGATGATCTGATCTTATTAAAGTGGGCATGTCGAATAATTTCATATTGATCACAATTGAATGTTGTGCTGCCAGATAAGCAATAAAGCTTCACTTCATAATGGCTCGCAAGCGTCTCACAAGAGCGCTTTACCCGACCATCATATTCAATCGGATTATAAACAGCTATAACAAT
Organism: Methylococcaceae bacterium; assembly: GCA_947505055.1. The sequence continues at coordinate 6,057 of CANNLO010000089.1, forward strand.
CTTTGGTTTAGGCATCATGCCATCCATATTCTCTTGACACTTTCTGAGGGTTAACTGCTACAAACGGGTTTATTTGCATTGGTGCATAACCAGCTTCTAAATAATACTCATCCTCTATATCAATCTTGTTTGTATTAAACGTAAATGTACGTTTAACATAACCACCATCTACAGTGGTTTGGCCAACAAAAGACGTTTTACTGAAGTTAATACATATACCAACTGGATGTTTAGGTGAACAAAAGGCTCCTGTATAAGTACTTTTTTGCAGCTCATTAAACTTGGTAACAGGTGCACAATGAGCAGTTGCCGCGCGGTATTGGTCTCTCATTACTAGCGATGGTGTATAAACATAACTACCAGGATCAGTGCAAATCAGATTACCATCAATTGTCATATCAAAAGATAATTGATCATCATGCCCGTGAACGCCCGACCCATCAACCAAAGCATTTCCACAGCGGATAACAAAATGAATGCGGCTTGACTGGTAAATATATATCCCGCTCATTGGAAAAGAAATTACATTCAAATTATCAACAAGTGACTCCCCTTCTACTAGGATTGAATTTCTCAGAAAAATAGGTATGGATTTAGTTTTCCACTGGGTTATGGGTAAACTATTAAATGGTTTTTGGTCGGTAACTGCGTCGCGAACGTCAGGTGTATCAAAAATTATCTCATGCTGCAATATTGATGTCGCGAGCTGATTTGCAATTTTCCCTATCGGTTTAGCTGACTCGCCTTCAAAAACTGTCGAGGATCCCAGAAGCGCTGAGCACCATGCCAACCACTGCAGGTGAGATAGGTTGCTTTGCATTAAATAAGGGTGCTCTAATGGGATGCCTTTGTAATCAGCAAGATTTGCATGCAACTTAGAAACTTCGGCGACGTGACCAGCGACCTCCCAACCGCCACAACGCAAGAATCGACCACTATCATTATCACCAATAATTGGAACTGTGCCGTCAGGTCTCATCACCGCTTGTGTTAAAGATTTTGCATTTGCTAGCCGTTTAAAAAAAGTGGGAGAGAAAACCGTACCGGTTTGCGCTAAGTTATGTCGTAAAATCGTTGTTGTATCTTTTTTTATTCCTGGAGCAATTGTAAAAGCTTTAGGCTTTAATTCAAGCAACTTGCTTAGACGAGCATTAGGAATTGCTGAAGCAAAAACGCTAGTTACTGCCACCATTTCCCCACAAAGCCGATGATAACTGGTCGAGGACTCGAAATGACCCCCATCCGGAAGGAACTGGCGTAACGTTTCCACTTCGAGCTCTTGAATTGAAAAAAGAAGCCAAGAATTAGAGAGGTAACTTGAAGGCAAATAAGCGCTAGCAACTAGCAAACCGCATATGTTAGCCAAATAGTGGTTGGAACGTGCAACCTCAGACCACTCAAGATTATTGACGATATGTTCACAATGTTGAATAGCCATCATAACCATTACTGAATCGAATTCTTTTGAGAAACTTGCACCATTAGCCTTAAAAATATCATAGGCAATAAGACAGTTAGCTATACGAATGGCTACATCCATTGTGCAAACCCAATTAACACCATAACGTGGCGGATTTGAAGCCATCCAGTCAAGAATTTGGTTTTGATATTCAGACAATAAAGTAACATCATTATTTGACGAGTAAGCCAACCCCAACTCGACCAAGTGTTGCATGCGTGATAACTCCCATGGCACTTTAACGTCCACACCCGCATACTCGCCATAATGAATATTTCGATACCAAGTGTTTTCCTGCCAACGATAACCAGACTTAAAGTCAATATGCCAATCAATGGGTTGGTAATTATCTGACACCATTCCCCAGAAAAAAATCGCATCGTTGTATGATGTTTTTTTCTGCTTAGCGATAATATGCTTTCTTAGTTCAGAAACATTTGAAGGAAATTCTATTGCAGGATATTTAATATTTTCAAACCCAAGGCAGGCCATGCCATAAGAAACTTTAACCCAACCAGATCCCAGCAAATCGAAATAATGGCTAGAAAAATGTGTGCAGGCAAGACGATCATCTAATGACAAAAAAAACTGAGTTCCTGCAGCAACAAAACATGCTAATGGCTTCCCAGAAATTTCTTTATGCTTTTGAGTAGGTAACGCATAAGGACTTATGAAAAAATCTCTTATATACAAGCAAGTAAAATGAAACAACTTGCGAGCTTTTCTTCTAATACTTTGCATCTTTACAGCAATTAACTGACTATATAACAACATGGATCAGGATTTATAAATCATTTTTTCTATAGCGAATCCAATTTCACAAACCTGCCGCTGCTGCCACAAAGGTATCGGCCATTCTCCTGTGTTAATGCCTGTAGCAAAGCACTCCAATTCAGCCCTCAAACCTTTATCTTGCACATGGGTTTTTATCGATAACTTTTCAGCACCATACACTGTCAGCGTTTTATAATCATCTAATACTGCAATCTTCCCATCCACGTACAACTCGGCAGTTTCTTTAGGGTAATCTTTATGTCCCAACGCGGTATAAGTAAGTGTAGCCACTGAACCATCAGCAAAACTTAAGGTAGCAACAAAGTTGTCATTACGGCCGTAGTGTGCCGTACTCGGTTTGATAGCATGTGCAGATACGGACGTAACTTCTGAATCGGCTAGAAAGGTGAATAAGTCGTAAATATGGCAAGCTTCTCCCAAATTACGCCCACCACCCTCTAGACCATGCACCCAGTGATTAAGTGGAATGTACCCAGCATTCATTTGGTAATTAAGGATAAAAGGTGAGCTACGTTTAGTCAGCAACTCTTTCATACGTAATGCATGGGGAGAAAAGCGTCTATTATAGCCTGTAAGTAGAATTGGCTTGCTTGAGCCTTCTCCAGCGCCTTCATAGAACGCAGATAATTCATCCAGATCTGCAGGACTAAGTGTCATTGGCTTTTCTACTAACACATGCTTGCCAGCCTTCAATGCAGCAAGGGCTAGCGAACCATGCAGGTTATGGCGAGTGGCTATCAGCACTGCATCTACTTCAGGATCAGCTATGATCTCTGACGTGTCTGTACTAACATAGTCGGCACCAAACTGTTCTCCAACAGCCTTAGCAGTAGGTCCGGTTCGATTTACGACTGCACGTAAAATGTATTTATTACTCAACGCTTGCAAATTTGGCAGGTGCGCGGAACGTGCAAAACCACCGGCACCCACTATAGCGATACGAATTCTTCCTTCGGTGGAACGCGGCGTGGCGATGAGCCTCAAGTGCTGACTCGGCTTAGTTTCAGCTACATCGGTTGGGTAGGTAAGTAAGGCTACCAAAGGCTTTTCGCTACCACCAATGGCCGCATAAGCTTCAGCGGCCTCATTAATTGAAAAACGTGCCGCCACCATCGGCAAGACCTTAACTCGACCAGCAGCTATCAGACGAAGATATTCCGTCATGTTGCGATTCTCGGTCCAGCGCACGTACCCAATAGGGTAATCTAAACCACCCTCTTCGTAACTTTGATCATACCGCCCCGGCCCGTAAGAGGTCGATATTAGAAAATCAATCTCCTTCACATAAAAATCGGCACGGTTCAGGTTTAATCCCACATCGCCCACCAAGACTACACGCCCCTTTCTACGACACATCTTAAAAGCACTAGATACAACCTCATCAGAAGCTGTAGCTGCAGTAATGATTACACCGTCAGCGCCATAGCCGTCAGTCAGTCTAGCGACCTCTTCTAAATCATCATCGTCCGAATGTTGGCCGTGTTCCATGCCAAGCGAGCTAGCTATTGCAATGCGTCGTCGATCGGTGTCGGTGCCAATCACCCGACAGCCATTGGCGCGCAGCATCTGCATCGTTAGCTGACCAAGGATTCCAAGCCCCACAACTACAAAGGTTTCTCCCAGAGTTGGCTGAGCACGACGTACTCCTTGCAAGGCAATCGCACCTAGCGTTACAGTTGAGGCACTCTCAAAATCTACATCATCTGGAACGAGGGTGCAGAGATTACGCGCAACACGAATGTATTCGGCATGGTGAGCATATTGGGCACCGGCACAAGCAACTCGATCGCCAATTGTAAGATCCTTAACATCGGAGCCAAAATTCACCACAATCCCAGCCGCTGAATAGCCAGTAGGATATGAAGCTTCTTTTTTTTCTTCAATTAAGTTCCAAGTCCTTCGCAATCCTTGCGTTCTCACCATTTTAAGAGCCATTGCGATTTTTTCAGGCTGAGCCAGCGCTTTCTTCCATAACGGCTCGCCGCTACTGCGCATCCCACTCAACTCTGTTCCAATAGATAGGCATGATACCTGGACACGAACCAGCACTTCTCCACATTCTAGCTGAGGGGCAGGAACTTCTGCAGTGGTGGCACTTCCTTTTTTTATTAAGACTTGTTTCATTTAACTACCTTTTCTCAATTTAATAAAGCACCCCACCGCAAGTGGCGGGGTATAACTACGCTTTTCAATCCACTAACTTTCAGCCAACTTCGCCACAAGTGGCGGGGAATTGATCCCATAGAGATTAATCATTGAACCCTTAACCATATTTCAACTATTCACCCTGAAATTAATATAAATCTCTAATTAATTAGCTTTTATATGCCCTTATACCAAGAAACCAACCAACCGAATTAGGCAAGCATGAAACTAGCCAAACTGGTAATCGCCGGGTATCACCTACTGTTAAAAACGGTGTAATCTGAATGTCATTAAAATCTGCATAGAGGCTTCTCACCTCAGTACAGGTGTATGCCTTGGTCCCAATTGATTCAACATTGTGATGTAGAACGTAACGAAAGGACCGCCAAGGACGCATTTTTAAAAGGGCGTGTTTTACCCAAACTCTTAATGAAGTTAATGATGGACGTTGATAGAGCATGCCAATGAATACCCCCCCCGGTTTTAATACACGATAGATTTCACGAATGATGCGTTCGGGATGCTCGGAATGGTGAATTACGCCCCAGGAGTAAACAACATCAAAGAATCCATCATCAAACGGCAATATTTCTGCATCTATCCGTTGCAAGTTCGAGGTGAGCCCATAAGTCTTCAGACGTTTTTCAGTTGTCAGAATACCCGCGTCAGTTAAATCAACACCATACAAATCAGCACCTGCTCGAGCCCACTGAAGGTGGTCCGTACCAGCACCAACACCAACCTCAAGAATGCATTTATCTTTATAGCGGGTAAATTGTGCTATCGAATGAATGAAAGGTTCAACGCTATAGCGATATGTTTCCACCTTCTCAAACCACTCTTTAGAATGCTGTGCTGTTTCACCTACAATTTCAGCATCTGTGCCACAAGGCACGATCTCCCAGTATTTCTTTACTTCTAAATTCATGCCATCAGATTGTCTACTCATAATTATTCTCCGGTTTAATATAAATTGCCCACCATAGCGCTACATTAAGCAATGGCCAAGCTCGTTCTCGTTTATCACTATCTAGCAGCCTTTCAACCTCCGCCCAATCGAGCAAGTCGGTATTAATGCAAAATTCTTTTAGTCTCACTCGAGCAACTTCACCTAAGCTTTGATCAAACCATTCAGCAATGGGTGCCGCAAAGCCTTGTTTCTTGCGATCAATAATCTCATCAGGAATCACTCCGCGCACCGCTTTTTTTAGAATGTATTTCAGAACACCATTTTTGGTCTTGAGACTGGCAGGAATACTCATGGCTAATTCAACAAATTTATGGTCAAGGAAAGGTACCCTAGCTTCCAGTGAAACTCCCATGCTCATTTTATCAACTCGCATTAGCAGCAATTCTGGTAATCTAAAATTTAAGTCAAGATAGGTCATCCAATTCAATGGATGTAAATCTTTTGCTTTTGCCTCAAACCGTTTTCTAAGAGGTAATAGCGCCTCCCAAGATGTTCTGCCTGAGAATTTTTTTTTCATCCGTGGTGACAATAAGGCCTCTTTTTGAATTTGTGTAAATGATTCCGCTCCCCAAAAAACTGGAACACCACAACGACTACGCCGCAAATATTCGAATCGCCAGTCTTTATTCAAACCAAGTAGACTTAGGACGTTGAGACAAATAGCTCTTAAAAAATTAGGGATTGGTAAATTGGAGAGCTTCTGCATCAGGATCAACGTTTTCCATTGGGGGTAGCCCCAAAATAACTCATCTGCCCCCTCCCCAACTTGACAAACAATCACACCATTTTCTCTTGCTAGTTTAGATACATAATACACTGGCACACAAACAGGATCAGCTATCGGCTCATCCTGCAAATGCACCATTTTTGGTAAAAATTGAATTAAATCATCGCTATTCAATAATTTTTCATGGTATTCAGCACCAACCTTATCAGCCACTAATTTTGCATAGTGCAATTCATTCTGATAGCTCTTGTATTCGCCCTCATAGCCAATTGAAAATGTTTTGACTACACTCGAATCGCCTTCAGAGAAAAGTGCAGCATTAGTGCTTGAATCAATTCCACCAGAAAGAAAAACACCTACAGGTACATCACCGACCTTCCGTAACTGCACTGCGTTTCTTAGTTCATCCAATATCTTCTCGGCTATTTTCTCTTCAGATTCATTTACTAGTGACTGTGTATGATCTAACGCATCCCAATAGCGATGTTCTTTCATTTCCCCATTAGCCTGAATGCACATCCAAGTTCCACTTGGCAGCTTATTAATTCCTGCAAAAAGAGTTTCAGGTGCTGGAACAGTCAAAAAAGAAAGATAATGGAAAAAAGCATCTTCATTAACCATACGTTTCTGATTGGGATCTTCCAGTAGCGCCTTAATTTCGGATGCAAAAACGATTCTACCGTCATGTACACTGTAATAAAGGGGCTTTACCCCAATCCGATCCCGAATCAGCCAAAGTTCCTCTTTACGAGAATCCCACAACCCAATTGCAAACATTCCCCTAAAACGATGTATGCAATCAATACCCCATTGCTCAAAGGCATGAATAATAACTTCAGTATCCGAATGATCCGTTTTCCAGCGATACCCTCCAATAGCCTCGAGTTCAAGACGAACTTCAGCATGATTATATATTTCACCATTAAAAACTACCTGAATTGTTTCATCTTCATTGCTCATAGGCTGACTGGCTGTTACTGACAAATCAATAATTGATAAGCGCCGATGCCCCAAACCAATCTTCTGATTACTAGATAGCCAAGTGCCAGCTCCATCCGGACCGCGATGCACCATGGTGTCACGCATCTTGGTAATATAAGATTCACTAATTAAAAACTCAGATTGAGTAAAAGATAATGCTCCAGCAATTCCGCACATAATTTTGGTTTCTTAGCTAAAGGTTAACAAGATTCACACATTGCGCGTCAGGATGCGCTTTCGTGTAAAGACGTAAAGTTGCTACTATTTTTACCTTGTCATTAATTGATAACCTATTATGGCAGGGGATATTAATAACATTTTCTGCCACTTGCTCTGCACGGCGGTAAGAACCTGGCTGATAATTAAATACAACATTTTTTGGCAAGGGAGAGAGCGGTCCATCAAACCATACTCCCAAATCAACTCTCTCTCGACGAAAGAATTCAATCATTTGCTTGGGACTCTTAACCAAAAATGACACGCGATTTGCAACCAATGTCACATCAGCTTTTGATTCATCATGTACGATAAAACCTAAAGCCTTAAGCTCGCGCGTAAAAAACATATGATTTGCTGCACACTGATCAATAACTTCTCTAAAATTTCGCCACTGAAGTATGGCTAGTAATGTTTGCGCGCGCCCCATTTTTTGGATAAAATTTGAAGCCACAACACCTTCAAACTCTAATAAAGGCGTTGATTGACGAAAAAATCCAATTTTTTCACAAAGCCACATAACATACCTTCCCGGAAACTTAACTAGTGTTGGGTAGTTACACCAAGTAGAAATTACTGTCTGCAGTAAATCAGCTGTTGATTGCGCAAGAGGCTGCTCTGGCACTGTAGAATAAATACGTGTCATTTCTGAAGCCAGTTTATGATTATTAATTAAAAGCAAGCCTCCCCAACCACAGGAAAGAATTTTTGATAGTTCCATTGAAAAAATAGCAGCATCCCCTAATGTACCAACATATCGACCGCTATCCTTTGTCCCCATAGATAGCGCGCAATCCTCAATAACTATCAACCCTTGAGCATGGGCCTTATGACGAATTTCTATCATAGCCGCAGGATTTCCTAGCGTGTGTTGAATAACAATAGCTTTAGTTTTGTCTGTAACCGCAGGCCATATTGATGACTCATCAATATTTAAGGTGAGAGAATTTATATCAATGTAAACTGGAATTGCACCAA
>CANNLO010000090.1 GCA_947505055.1 Methylococcaceae bacterium
ATCAACTGGATTTGTTTTCCGGAATGGAATGTCATCCTGCCGTAGTTCTTGTTGAGGACATGAATCCGGATGAACTCAGCCCAAGACAAGCGTTGGATTTACTTTATCGGCTTAAGAAAATGGTTTGAATTTAAGCAAAATAATTAACACCATCGTTAAGAAAAATTAGTTTTAATCAGATCAAAATTCAAACTAATTCACTCCAATAATAACCACTCCCTTTACTCTGGCTTTAAATAGGACTAAAATAGTCCTGAATCTATTGGAGCAGTGCCTTATGTTACGGTTAAGTAAATTAACTGATTACGCAACAGTCATTTTAAGTTTTATGGCTAAAAACAAAATTGAAGTTCATGCGGCTATGGAAATAGCTTCAGTGACAGGTATCGCTTTGCCAACAGTCAGTAAAATTCTTAAACTGCTGGTGAATGCTGAGGTGGTAATTTCTTCACGTGGCGCCAAAGGTGGTTATGTTTTATCAAAGCCGCCTGAACAAATCAGCGTGGCTACCATTATCAGTGCTTTGGAAGGACCGATTGCGCTGACTGAGTGCAGCATTTCCCAGCAGGGTTGCGAGCAAGCTTCAGGTTGTGATATTCGTGGAAACTGGAGTTTGATTAACAAGACCATTCATAACGCATTAGAGTCGGTGACGTTGGCCGACCTAGTCAGACCTGCTGTGCCGGAAGAAGTCTTAATCCCGGTCGCCAGTTTATATAGATAGGTAAAAAATGCTACTGTGTTTTTTACCTTCATTTCATCCCTGTAATTCGCAGAAAATGGTTCCTGCATTTTCTGCATACCAAACATACTTGTAATTAAGAGAGCTTTAATGTCAGCAAGCGCACAAGAAATTAACAATCTGATCAGTCAGGACTACAAACAAGGTTTTGTGACTGAATTGGAAACCGATACTTTCCCTCCGGGATTGGATGAAGCGGTTATTCATCGACTGTCTAAGGTTAAGAATGAACCCGAGTTTATGCTGGAATACCGGTTGAAAGCTTTTCGTCATTGGCAAACCATGAAATCCCCCGAATGGGCTTTTGTTAACTTTGAGCCTATCGATTACCAGGCGATCAGTTATTATTCAGCACCTAAACGTAAAGAAGACGGCCCCCAAAGTCTGGACGAGATTGATCCGCAAATCCTGGAAGCCTATAAAAAACTGGGCATTCCTCTGGACGAACAGGAACGCTTGGCCGGTGTAGCGGTCGATGCGGTTTTTGATAGCGTGTCGGTTGCAACAACCTTTAAAGGCAAGCTTAAAGACGCTGGCGTTATTTTTTGTCCAATTTCAGAAGCCTTGCGGGAACACCCGGACTTAATTAAACAATATTTGGGTTCAGTTGTACCACACACGGACAATTATTTTGCTGCTTTAAATGCTGCTGTATTTACCGATGGTTCGTTTGTGTATATACCTAAGGGCGTACGGTGCCCGATGGAGTTATCGACTTATTTCAGAATCAATGCGGCAAATACCGGGCAATTTGAACGCACCTTGATTATCGCCGATGAAGGCAGTCATGTCAGTTATCTGGAAGGTTGCACCGCGCCGATGCGTGATGAAAACCAGCTGCATGCAGCGGTGGTTGAATTAGTCGCAATGAAAGATGCTGTTATCAAATACTCTACCGTGCAAAACTGGTATCCCGGTGACAAAAACGGCTTGGGTGGCATTTACAATTTTGTTACCAAACGTGCCGACTGTCGCGGCGAGAATTCCAAAGTGTCCTGGACGCAAGTGGAAACTGGTTCGGCAATTACCTGGAAATATCCAAGTTGTGTTTTAACCGGCGATAATTCTACCGGTGAGTTTTATTCGGTGGCGTTGACCAATAATTATCAGCAAGCTGATACCGGTACCAAGATGATCCATATCGGCAAAAACACCAGCAGCACCATTATCTCCAAAGGTATTTCAGCAGGGCGCGCCCAGAATACTTATCGAGGCTTGGTCAAAGTATTAAAAAGCGCTGAAAATGCCCGCAACTATACCCAGTGCGATTCTTTGCTGGTCGGTGATAAATGTGGCGCGCATACCTTCCCGTATATCGAAGTCAAACAACCTTCGGCACAGGTCGAGCATGAAGCGACAACCTCCAAGATCAGCGAAGATCAATTGTTCTTTTGCCAGCAACGTGGCCTGTCGGCTGAAGACGCGGTTTCGATGATCGTCAATGGCTTCTGTAAAGAAGTGTTCAGAGAACTGCCGATGGAGTTTGCTGTTGAGGCGCAGGCGTTATTGGGACTCAGTCTGGAAGGCTCAGTAGGCTAAATAGCCATTTTAATTGCAGCAATTTTGAATGGTACATTCCGGTCGAAATAGCTAATAACAGTTTTGAAAAATATATTCAGGTAAAAAAATGCTCCAGATAAAAGATCTTCATGTCAGCGTTGGCGACAAAGCTATTCTTAAAGGCATCAACCTTGAGATTAAACCCGGCGAGATCCACGCCATCATGGGCCCGAATGGTTCAGGTAAAAGCACTTTGTCTCATATCTTGTCTGGCAAAAGCGGTTATACCGTAACCGGTGGATCGGTTACTTATCAAGGTAAAGATTTGCTGGACATGGCACCAGAAATCAGAGCCCGTGAGGGCGTGTTTCTGGCGTTTCAATATCCGGTGGAAATCCCCGGCGTCAGCAATATTTATTTGTTGAAAGCAGCGCTTAACTCTATACGCAAACATCAGGGGCAATCTGAAGTGGATGCGATGGATTTTTTAACACTGGTTAAAGATAAAGTGCGCTTACTGGAAATGGATGAAAAATTTCTTTACCGCGCAGTTAATGAAGGTTTTTCAGGCGGCGAAAAGAAACGTAATGAAATTCTGCAAATGGCCATTTTGGAACCCAAGCTGTGCATTATGGATGAAACCGATTCCGGTCTGGATATAGATGCGTTGAAAATCGTTTCGGAAGGCGTTAATTCCTTGCGTTCAGCTGATCGTTCGTTTGTGATGGTGACGCATTACCAGCGCTTGCTGGACTATATCAAACCTGACTTTGTGCACGTTTTGGCTCACGGCCAAATTGTTAAGTCCGGCGGCGCGGAACTCGCTTTGGAACTGGAAGAAAAAGGTTACAGTTGGGTTGAAGATGACCAGGCGGCAGCATAAATGACTACGGCAACAGCAAGCCATTACGCGGCTGAATATCAAACGATTGCTTCAAGCTTACCCGGTCAAGCTCTGCCCTGGTTGCAACAGCTAAGACGCGAGGCTTTGGAACAATTTTCAGCGCAAGGTTTTCCTTCACCACGCGAAGAAGAATGGCGTTACACCAATATCTCTGGGATTGAAAAGAAACTGTTCACACCGTCCTTGGCATTAACTGCCGGTGATATAGATGCCGAATGGTTAAAAACACAACAGTTGGATCAGGCTTGGTCGGTCGTTTTAGTAAATGGTCATTTTTCAGCCGAACTGTCCGTTTTAACTGATTTGCCCGAAGCTGTTTTAGTGATGAGTATGGCTGAGGCGCTGGCATCGCATTCAGATAAAGTCGAAAATTATTTAGGGAAAGCTGCTCTTCACACAGAGCATGGTTTTATAGCTTTTAATGCGGCTTGGTTTAGCGATGGTTTGTTTGTACACGTGCCAGCCAAGCTGGTTTTAGATAGACCGATACAGTTGCTGAATCTTGTATCTGGTAGTGACGTAATGGCCACGACTCGCAATATCATTATTGCCGAAGAAATGGCTGAAGTTAAAGTCATTGAGATGTTTATTGGTACAGATTGCGCTTATCTAACTGCCGCAGTGACTGAGGTTTTTGTCGAAAAAAACGCCAATGTAATACTGTATAAAATGCAAAGCGAATCTGATAAAGCCTATCATTTTGGTGGTTGCTATATTAAACAAGCCAGAGACTCCCGCTTTACCCACCACAACTTCGCCTTTGGCGGCTTGCTGGCGCGCTGTGATATTCACGTTGATTTGGATCATGCCTCAGAATGTGAATTGAACGGTCTGTACTTGGGTGCCAAGCATCAGCATATCGATAACCATACCCGTATCACTCACTTGAAACCTCATGGGATCAGTCGTGAGTTATATAAAGGAGTGCTTGATGACAGAGCCAGAGGCGTATTTCAGGGGCGGGTGATTGTTGCTGAAGACGCCCAAAAGACCGATTCGCAAATGAATAATCGCAATTTGCTGTTATCAAACGACGCCGAAGCCGATACCAAACCGCAGTTGGAAATTTATGCCGATGACGTAAAATGCGCTCATGGTGTGACGGTTGGGCAACTGGATGAAAAATCGATTTTCTATTTGCAATCTCGTTGTGTTGATGAAGAAACCGCTCGCAATATGCTGACCTTTGCATTTGCCAATGAAATGGTCGATAAGATCAACATTAAAAGTTTGCACGATAAGGTTTTAGAACAGGTATTGCTTCGTTTCCCACAGGAAGGCGTGAACAAGGAATGGCTATAAAATATCAACGATATTGATAGTGATGCTGTTCAACTGAGATAAAGTGATGCTATCGCCGATGCGCAACGTGGTTTTTTAACCAAAATTGTCATTATACGGTTGGCGGTAAACTTCAAGACAACAATCTTTGAGGTTCATCAGCCAATATTAAGCGATGTTATGACGGGCATATAAACGCAGCTTTTCATTTTGGTCGAAACTAAGTGAACTATCCGCGACCTCGATGAGCTCAAGGCGACTGCCGGGAGGAAAAATATTGGCTTCACCCAGTTTTTGCCATTCGGTAATGTCGGCCAGGTGTTTGCGCACACTGATTCTTGTTATAGTCATTTTCTTATTAAGCATCAGATATGAATGGTCAGAATATAATATGTAGTGTCTGAACAATCAATGTTATTGAAAAATTATACTTTTGCCGAGTCAGTTCAAGTCTGTCCTGCGGCATATACACCCTCCTTGACGATATAAATATGACAAATTTCCCCGTAGAAAAAATTCGCGCTGATTTCCCCATCCTGGCAGAAAAAATTCGCAATAAACCCTTGGTTTATCTGGATAATGCCGCGACTTGCCAAAAACCGCAAGCGGTCATTGACAGCATCGTGCATTTATACAGCCATGATTATGCCAACGTACATCGTGGCGTGCATACCTTAAGTGTACGTTCCACCGATAAGTTTGAAGCGGCACGTACCAAAGTTAAAGACTTTATCAATGCAGCCAGCGAAAAGGAAATCATCTTTGTAAAAGGTGCGACAGAAGCCATTAACCTGGTCGCGCAGACTTTTGGCAAAGCCAACATTAAAGCCGGCGACGAGATTTTAATCACGGCGATGGAGCATCATTCCAATATTGTGCCCTGGCAAATGTTGTGCGAACAAACGGGGGCCGTCTTAAAAGTTGCGCCGATCAATCTGCAAGGCGAATTGATTTACGCTGAATTTGAACAACTGCTCTGCGATAAAACCCGTTTAGTTTCCGTTGTGCATATGTCCAACGCTTTGGGCACAATTAATCCGGTAGAAAAAATCATCGCCGCTGCTCATGCCAAAAGCATTCCGGTCATGCTTGATGGTGCTCAGGCTATTCCGCATAGGGTGGTAGATGTGCAAAATCTGGATTGCGATTTTTATGTGTTCTCCGCTCATAAACTTTATGCGCCGGCTGGCGTAGGCGTGCTTTATGGAAAGCAGGCTTTGCTGGAAGCCATGCCTCCATATCAGGGTGGCGGCGATATGATCCGTAAAGTCACTTTTGAAGCCACCGAATATAATGGACTGCCGTATAAATTTGAAGCCGGTACACCCAGTATCGCCGATGTAGTTGGTTTGGGAGCGGCCATTGATTATATCAACGAAATTGGCATGGCAAATATCTGCGCTTACGAAGCCGAACTACTCGAATACGCGACAGAAAAAGCCAAACAAATTAAAGGATTAAGAATTATTGGCGAGGCAGAACACAAAGGCGCGATTTTATCGTTTGTGCTGAATAAAATTCATCCACATGATATTGGTACCATGCTGGATAGCCTGGGGATTGCGATTCGTGCAGGCCATCATTGCGCGATGCCGGTCATGGATTTTTTTGCAGTCCCCGCGACCGCAAGAGCCTCATTTGCAATGTATAATACTAAAGAAGAAATTGATGTTTTAATGAACGGTATAGAATCTTTGATTGAGGTATTTGGCTAATGTTTGATGATTTACGCGATCTCTACCAAGAGGTCATTTTTGACCATAATCGTAATCCGCGCAATTTTCGGATAATGGAAAATGCTGACCGAAAAGTGGAAGGTTTTAATCCTCTGTGCGGTGACCGTCTGACTTTATATTTGCAAATGGACGGTGATTTAATTACTGACGCCTGCTTTCAAGGGTCGGGTTGCGCTATTTCGACCGCTTCAGTTTCGTTAATGACCGAAATAGTCAAAGGCAAAACTGAACAGGAAGCCAATGAGTTGTTCAAACAGTTCCATGAAATGACTACTGGAAAAGATGAACAAATCAATCTTGCAGCGGTCGGCAAGCTGGCGGTATTGGCTGGCGTGCGTGAATATCCTGCGCGGGTTAAATGTGCAACCCTGGCGTGGCATACACTGGATGCGGCCCTGAAAAACGAACAGCAATCCATTTCTACCGAGTAAATGTTGGGTTACGCTGAAGCTAACCCAACCGCGAGTGGTTACGCCGGGAAGTTGGCCGTACTTTACCAAGCACAGGGCAATATTCTGTTGTTCCAGCAACTTGCGGAAAGATTAGGCGTGCCCTGTTATCAAGCCTTTAATAACGACTCCCAGGAACAGTTTTTCTTAAGTTGGCGCGAAAGCTGTTTAAAATTGCTCGATAGAGAGTTACTTAAAAAAGGTGGCTTGACCGTTGAAATAGAACCACGTAATGGCGAACAGCGCTCTTGGCCGGCGCCCAAAGATGGTGCTTTGGCTCAGGCGTTGGGGCGAAAAACCCGAACTGTTGTTGACGCCACAACCGGTTGGGGTCAGGATAGTCTGCACATCTTTCGCATGGGTTATGAACTGACGTGCTTGGAACGCTCTCCAGTTATGGCGGAATTACTTTCAGACGGTTTTACCCGATTAGCGCAACTGGATTGGATGCAACGACTCAATCTTGAACCACCACAGTTACTTCAGGGCAATGCCATAGATTTGCTCGCAAATTTAAAACCCCGGCCCGACTGCATTTATCTTGACCCCATGTTTCCGCCCAAACGCAAAAAATCAGCCTTGCCCAAAAAATCAATGATGGTATTACGCGATTTGCTTGGCGATGATCAGGATAAAAAACTGCTTTTTGACGCTGC
Source organism: Methylococcaceae bacterium (assembly GCA_947505055.1). The sequence goes on from CANNLO010000090.1 coordinate 7,269, forward strand.
TATTGCCGTTGCCGGAAAACGCGTCGTGGTAAAAAGTCCTGATTACGCGAAACCTTTAGGGGGGAAACCTAGCCAAAGCTTTCAAGGTAAATTGTTGCGATATGATGTTTATTTGGTTTAGATTCAAAAGTAAAAGTGAAACATAAAATACGTTTCATGAAACATGACAAATGATACATAAGCCATGTTTCATGAGACAGACAATATTCAGCTTTGATAAGGCAAATATTATTAAAACATCGATATAAGGTATAAAAAATGACAGACTGGATAGATGTAATAGATGAAAATGCCATGACTAACGGCGAGAATTTAGTTGTAGATGTTGATGGAACTGATGTCGTCATCTTTAAAGTCGATGACAAATTTTATGCCCTTGAAGATGTCTGCACCCACGACGGCGGCGAAATTGCTAGCGGCACCCTGGAAGGCGACGAGATTGTCTGTCCTCGTCATGGGGCACGTTTTTGCATAAAAACCGGCGAGGTAAAAGCGGCTCCCGCCTATGAAAATATCAATTGTTTTCCCATCAGAATCGAAAAGGGAAAAGTCCAAGTCAGCGATAATCGCTGGAATTAATCTATTTTCAGACCATTTAAAAGTGATCGGGCTTAAGTAACCCACCCAAAAGTTCAGTCATTGTCAATTTACAGTTATAAATGGGTTATTACTTAAAGAAAACCCCGCCGCGTTCTTGTGCCCACCACCACCAAAGCTAAGCGCCAGATGCCCCACATCGTAATCACCGATTGAGCGGAGCGAGAAAGTCCATTGTTGTTTTCTACCGTCATATTGATAAATCATCCCAAACGTACCTGATTGTTCCGCTAACACATGACCTAAATCGCTTGAGAAAAAACACGGTGAATTAACCGCAAGCCCTGCTTGTCCCGCTACTGAAACACTATGTGCAGCTTTGGCAATTCTTTTAACCATTCCAGAGAACTGGTCAAGCTGAATGCGCCCAATTGCCAACAATTCTGCGAGGTCTAACGCGCCAATCTCACTAAAATCCAAAGGCATTCTTTCATAAAGTGCAGTTGTGATTTCACGTGTACCCTCCAGTTTAAAACGCCATAGATCACGATCCTCAATATGTAACAAAATTTTGGGCGGCTTAAGATCATGGAAAAAATACTGCCAGGTCAAGACACATCCGCATCTCAACATATCAAAATTAATTGACAGGTTTTCAGGGCAAGGCTGTAACTTAAAAAAATCAGCACATTGTTCCATCGCGGTTATGTGGTGATCAATTAAGATAACTTGACCTGCTTTGACTGAGGCGTTGACTAGTAGCTGAGGTGGGTAAGAAAAATCCAGAATATAAAGCGTTGCGCCCGCTTCAAAATCGGGGATGGGATCGCCATGACGCGCGGCAATATAACGGCCATGAGTTCCAAGCTTACAAAATGCACTCCATGCAGCACCTAAGCCATCAATGCAGTCGGCGTGATAAATGACCAAGGTTTCATGTGTTTCTGCCATTCTTCAAAAATCCCTGAATCGTAAAGTAAGTAGTTTTATGTTGCCATATCTTACACGACTAAGGGCTTATTTCTAAGCGTAAAGCAGTATTGCTTTTGAATGAGCGACAAAACAGTTTCTGAAATACATAAGATTTTGATGCGGTTTTATAGGAAATGAAGCAGATACAGATGCAGCAGGAAGCAACTTGACATAACTTGTTTCCAAGTCAACTCAAGTTTGGTTGCTTTAACTTGATTTATTGGGGGACTTAAAGTAGGAATAAGTCTAACTGCTTAACCGTCTTTGCTAACTTTATAGACATTTAACAGGGAGTGTGCTTGATTACTGCTGATTGGTGTAATTTCAACACTACCTAAACCGTTAATACCCAATTGTTTTGCAGCAGCGTAGGATAAATCCATCGCTCTTTTTCCACGAAAACCACCGCGATCATTAATCCGGACAACAACACTACGATGATTTTTCAGGTTAGTAACTTTGGCATAAGACAAAAGCGGTAAAGTAGAATGAGCTGCGGTCATTGCGTACATGTCATAACGCTCGCCACTGGCAGTTCTTTTTCCGTGAAATTGAGGGCCGTACCAAGATACTGTACTTTGATGATTATCTGTATGATGCCTGTGTTTATGTGAAGTTGCTACAGCATGTCTGGAAGCCTTTTGGCCATGATGAGGGCCGGACGCTTCTGCTGTTTGTAAATAACTGCACATAAAAAATACAGGAACCGCTAGCAAGATTTTATTCATAGGTTAGAGCCTTTTTAATCCAAATCTGGGAGCAATCTTAACTTACCTAGTCTTAAGGCTAGCTTAAACGCACAAAATCAATGCCTTATTAAAATAGCTTATCCAATTTGGATTACATTCATCGCCTCAGCTTAATGACCAATAACTTACGCAATTCCTCTAACAGCAACATAAGCAACGCAAAAGGCAAGATAAATAACCATACATCTAGCGCAAGCGACAAAGTACCAAAAATGCGATTACCCCAGTCGGTATAGTCGATATCAAAGCAAAGAAATGACTAAATTCCTTGATAAAAGCAAATACTAGCGATTCGCCATGCACATCTTCGACCCGATTAGGGCCACATTCATCAAGACGATGTTCAACATCAGTTTGTGACAAGCCAACTTGACTACTGTTAAGGCTTGCCAGTGCTTCTTCGGGAGATAATTGATATATTTTCATGGTGAGTCCTGTGAACAGAAACCAAGCCAAACGCTTCAGTTAAACTACCACAGAGAAGTTGGATTTTTTATAGGTAAAACTACTACTTAACTTTTCAATAATTAACGGCTAAATAGGAACAACAAGAGAAATATTGTATTATCTAAATCCTTTTAAAGATTTAGTGAATACCTTATGAGCAACTATGAGCAGAGCAAAAAAGCCAGGCGCGTAGCGTCGGTCGTTTATCTTTTGATAATGGCTATAGTATTAAGTGGAACTTACTTGTCCCAACAGCAAAAAGCTGAAGCAGAAAAAGCATCGCAAACGTCTACCAGTCATTAATATGTCACGCGATTACTGTATGATAGACCCATGAACGCCAAGAAACACCACGCTACATAACCGGCAATGATCAATCGCTGGATCATGGAACGATAAATTGTTATTAAAAACTTATGACCCGCATTAAATTTCCTGAGCTTGAACAACTTGAACGTATTATTAAGCAATTAGGCGATCGCGCTCACGTTGAAGTGATCGAGAGAATTCACTATAAGGGACATGAGTTCCCAATTCATTGCATTACCCTTGGAACAAATCGGCCTGAAGTGCCCGTACTGGCTTTTTTTGGAGGCGTGCATGGCCTAGAAAAGATTGGTTCACAAGTCATATTGTCTTATTTACAAACCCTCAGTCAATTGCAGGACTGGGACCAGGAGTTTTTGGCACGGCTTGAAAACTCACGATTAGTTTTTGTCCCCCTCGTCAATCCGGTCGGCATTTGTTTTGGAACTCGTTCCAACGGAAATGGCGTTGATTTAATGAGAAATTCGCCGGTAGAGGGTATGGGAGCAACCCGTATTTACAGCGGACAAAGGTTTACCTCCCGCTTGCCTTGGTATCGTGGAGATGATGCCAATATGGAAAAGGAAGCGCTTGCTTTATGCCGTGTTGTTGATCAACATCTTTTTAAATCACCCTTATCAATAGCTTTGGACTTGCATTCGGGTTTTGGCATTCAGGACAGATTGTGGTTCCCCTATGCTTCGCGTAAAACGCCTATTACAATTATTGCCGAAACCCTGGCTTTAAAACTGCTGCTTGATCGTTGCTATCAAAATCATATTTATAAGATTGAACCGACCTGTCAGGAATATGTCATCAATGGTGATCTTTGGGATTATTTATTCGACACGTTTGTGGAGCGTTATGAATCAGAAAAAATATTTTTACCTTTGACCTTGGAAATGGGCTCCTGGCTTTGGCTACGCAAGAGTCCTATGCACCTGTTTTCGCGTCACGGGCTATTTCATCCACTATTGCCACACCGACAACATCGTATTTTTCGACGGCATTTTTTGTTGTTTGATTTTTTACACAGAAGTCTTTTGTATCCCGAAAAATGGACGCAGCTTAATCCGGAGCAAAAAACATCTCTTGAAAAAAAAGCGGTGGATCTTTGGTATGCCTAAAAATTTTGGTAAAAACTGGATATTACTCAGAGGTCTGGCACGCGAATCGGGTCATTGGGGCAGTTTTATTCCTCTTTTACAGGCAACATTTCCTGACGCTAAAATAACACTGTTGGACTTACCCGGCACGGGTAGTTTTTATCAAGAGATCAGTCCAGCTAACATTCCCGCGATAACCGACTGGATTCGCCAACAAGCTTTCGAGCAGGAATTACTCAAGCAGCCAGTAACAATACTGGCGCTGTCATTAGGGGCGATGGTTGCTTGGGAATGGATGCATAAATATCCAGCCGACATTAGTGGCGCAACCTTGATGAATACCAGTTTTGCCAATTTAAGCCCGTTTTATAAACGCTTGCGTTGGCAAAGTTATAAGCGTTTTGGGGCGCTGTTGCTTACCCGTAACCTTTATAGAAAAGAACTTAAAATTTTGCAGTTAGTGTCTAATCAACGTGATCAGGATAAGCAAACAGCACAAAGCTGGGAAAAAATACAACGCGAACGCCCCATAAGCTTTAACAACAGTTTCCGTCAAATCCTGGCTGCTGCTCGCTTTAGACCCAATGATAAAAAACCACATCAGCCGATTTTATTATTAAACGGGCAAGGTGATCGCCTGGTGTCCAGTGACTGTTCCCTGGCAATACAAAAGAAATGGGAACTGGAATTACATAGCAACCCTTGGGCAGGTCATGATTTGACCTTGGATGACGGCGCATGGGTAACGTTACAATTAGCTGATTGGGTAAAACAATTCACCCCAGGTTTAGCCCGGAAGGCCTAATGGCACTGAGCTCAGCTCTTTTGTCATCAAACCTTAAACAAACGGTCATTTATTTGTCATAAAAGAGTTTTATTCTTAAGGATTGAAGTTAATATTTTGATCCCTGCAAAAATCTTAATCGACTTTGCAGTGCATCCCTTAAAAGGACAAAAAAATGAAACTGCTCTATTCAATCCATAAATATGACGTTTTCATGTTCACCTGGCTGCTCAATGTCAGAATTCACGGCACTTTGACTACCTTCAGCCGTTATTTGTCAAAAACGGGCGATGGTCAGTTATATTTAATTATTGCCGGCTTGTTATATTTGTATGAAGGTTTTGAGAGTCCTTTTTTACAAGCTGTACTTTTGGCCTTCTTAATCGAAAGACCGATTTATTTCGTGTTAAAAAATGGGCTGAAACGAAACCGTCCGCAAGCAGCATTGAAAAACTTCCAAAGTATTATTACGCCATCTGATAAATTCAGCTTTCCATCAGGGCATACCTCAGCAGCTTTTATGATGGCGACTTTATTAAGCTTTTACTTTCCTTTTTTTATGATTCCCCTTTATTGCTGGGCTGCTTTGGTAGGATTCTCCAGGGTTATCTTGGGCGTACATTTTCCAACGGATATTTTAGTAGGCGTAATTTTGGGCATCAGCACAGCACTTTTTAGTTTGGGACAATTTGCAATATGAAAATTTTTTATGGCGTACAAGGCACGGGTAACGGTCATATAACTCGTGCGCGAGTGATGGCAAAAGAGCTTCTTGCCGCCGGAATTGATGTTACGTTTCAATTTACCGGACGTCCTGCCGACAAGTATTTTGACATGGAAATCTTTAAAGACTATCAAACACGAAATGGTCTGACTTTCCATACTGAAAATGGAAAAGTAAGCTACCTTAAAACCGCATTTGACGCCAAACCATTGACTTTTATGAAAGATTTAAAGTCGCTTGATCTAAGCGGATATGATCTTGTCATTTGCGATTTTGAGCCGGTCACAGCCTGGGCCGCAAAAATGCAGAAAAAAAAGGTTTTAGGTATTGGCCATCAATATGCTTTTAATCATAAAATCCCCAGAGAGGGATCAGACCCTATTGCCAATCAGGTCATGAAATATTTTGCCCCTGCTGATGTAGGCGTCGGATTACACTGGCATCATTTTGGTCAAGCTATTCTGCCGCCAATTATTGACACACCTGAAACACCAAAAAATATCATTAAGAATAAGATCATTGTTTACCTTCCTTTTGAAGATCAAAATGATGTTATTAAATTATTATCCCCTTTTGAAAACTTTCAGTTTCATATTTATTCGCCGGAAATTGCTACTTCCAAATTTGCGCACATCACTTGCAATCCACTTTCCAGGGTAGGTTTCCAAAAAGATTTATATGATTGTGCAGGCATTATCAGCAACGCAGGTTTTGAACTGGCCAGTGAAGCCTTACAGCTGGGCAAAAAAATTCTGGCCAAGCCACTGCATTCCCAGATGGAACAGATTTCAAATGCTGCGGCCTTAAAACAATTAGGCTATGGCCACACCATGAATGATATGGATATAACTGTAATTGAACATTGGCTACATGATAACAACGCTGTTCATATTACTTACCCGAATATTGCCAAAGTGCTTGTAGAATGGATACAAAACGGCATGCCTGAAATGGATGCCGACTTTATAGAAAATGTCTGGGATGGCGTTGATGTTTTACATATTGAACAATAGTCCTTTAAGTTTGAAATAAGCAAAACCTCAGCCGGGCAAAAGTTATACCGGCTTCTTAGCCCGCCTCCTCTTGCCAAGCTGAGACACCGTTTTCCAAGGTTAATAGCGAAGTATAAGCCCGCTACGTCTCCCAATCTGATATTATAAACAATCTTCTTGATATATTTAGCAGTAACAATTCATGGATGAAATCTTAACCATTAATCAAACCTATTATGGGCTGACTAACACGATCGGCAATGTGTTTGAATTGGTTAGAGCGTTAAATCTCTGGTATAAAAAACATCCTGAGCATAACTTTCTTCATCCTTGCGTTATTGATAGCAAGGCAGCTCTTGTTTGCCAACGCAATTTAAGCCAGATTGACG